>JBKJOD010000287.1:0-2687 GCA_046593245.1 Phycisphaerales bacterium | reverse complement strand
ATCCTTGCTCGCCCGCTTGTTCTTCGGGCACTCTGCGATCTTTCCCGCATCCTGCACATACGTGTAGAACACGCCCGTCCCATACGTCGCCGTCTGCCCCGTGAGCTGATACGGTGCCTTGCACCAGTCAAACTGCGGCCACAAAACATCCTTCCAGTCCGAGCCATACGTGTTCGCAGCTTTCGAGAACTGCGAGAGATTCGCCTGACAGACCGTGTCCCACGCCGTCTCCCGCGCCTTCCCCAGCGTCGGCAGCAAGATCCCCACCAGCACCGCGATGATCGCGATCACCACCAGCAGTTCGATAAGCGTGAACCCAATCATCGCCCGCGCTCCGCCGCCGGCGATTGGCGCGTGCGAGCGAGATGGCTCCACCGTTGTCCTCCCGCCGCTGCGTGTGGTGGTTGCGCTCATGTCAATCACAGACTACCCCGCGCCCGACGCGGCCACGCTCAATTCCGGCTCATCCACCCCCCGCCCCATCCCAAGTTCACAAAAACTCGGCGCATGAAAAAGGGGCGATGAGCACCCGCTCATTCGCCCCCGAAAGGGTTTGTACTATCACCCACTCAGTCGCCATTATTCGCAGGGCGTCAGCCACGTGTTGATGAACGCCATCAGGTCCGACATGTCCGGAAGACCGATGGAGCCCTGCACATCCGCATCCGGCACGCCCGCAAACCAGTCCGTCAGATACGCGAACAGGTCGTCCACGTTCACGACACTGGAGTTGTCATAGTCCGCACGGCACAGGTCCACGGCGTAGGGCTCATTACCGCCGGTGGGCGCCATGCCCACCAGAAACACGCGGCTGCCGATGGACTTGGGCGAGTATTGATACGGCACGCCCGCCAAGCGCGACATCAGCCGCGTTCCCTCCGGTGTGCCGTTGCTGGCATACAGCGCGTAGTGCCCGGGGGTGTCGTACGCGAAGAACGCCGCTCCGCGGTTGTGGTCCAGCGCAAAGAACTTCGTCGGGTTGGATGATGCACCGCCGGGCTGAATGTCCCGCAGCACGCCGATCGCGCCCGTGGTCAGGTTGATGCGCCACGGCTCGTGCCCGCCGGAACCGACGGCCGAATCCACATACAGCGTGTCGCCCGCCATCACGCTCGCGGGCGTGCCGGTGGATATTCCGATCATGGAGGTGTTGGTGCTCGCCGGCGCGCCCGGGAAGTTGGGAATCCCCAGCGTGTTCTGCGCCGTGCCATCGGTGACCCAGATGGTAACGGCGTTGCTGGTGTTCGTGTTGTACTGCGAGCCGCCCGCATCGCCAAAGAGCGAGATGTTTCCGTACGAGCCGAACGACATGAACCGCGTGACCCGCGCGAAGTTCATCAGGTTCACGCACTCCGCGGGGTTGGGGGACATCCGCCACATCTCCATCGCCGTCGCCGTCATGCGCGTGGAGAACAGCCCGTTGCCGTCAATCGCGAACGGCAGCACGCTGGTCTGCACCGGCGTCTGTGCCACCGCGTGAGTTCCCTCGCTCGTCCCGTCAGAGACCCACACCTCAGTCAATCCCGTGTTGCCCGCTACCGTCTGCGAGAACAGCACGCGCTCGCCGATCGACCGCATCCCGCTGGAGTCCACCGACCAGGTCGGCGCGCTCCGCAGATCCGCGACCCGCACCGGGCTCATCGGCGTTCCGTCCGTACGCCAGAGCGTGTAGACGTTCGTCGTTGATCGCGTGGTGTAATACACAGACTGCCCGGCCGGCGTGATGTTGCCGACCGTTCCCGATGCCGGGTCCGCGACGGGACCGGTTCCTGCCACCGTGCCATCGGTTGCCCATAGCGTGTTCGTCGTTCCGACCGGTGCGATGAAGAGTGCCCGCGTCCCCGCCATCGCGAAGCCCCGCGCCGCGGCCTGCGGCGTTGTCGCATCAACGCTCGAACTCTGCGGGATGGGCGCCATCGCCGACGGGCTGATCATCACCACCTGCTTGTTCACCGCGTCATACGCCTTCAAGGGCCTCAGTGTCCCCGTGCCCGTGAAAAACATCACCGAGGATGCCCCGCTCATCGCCACCGGATCCGATGCGATTCCCTCAGAGCCGGGAATCGCAAAAGTCCCACGGGCCCGTCCGCTGGAGCGCCAGAGCTGATAGGTTGTCCCGTTGGTCGCTCGGAAATACGCCTGGCCGTTCATTCCCGTAAACGTCGAGGTTGTGATCATCCCGCTCGCCGCGCCAGGGGCCACATCCGCGAGTTGCCTGGGCTGGATGTCCACATCTACTGCGGCAACCGCGCCAGCCGCCGCCACCAGCGCGACAACCACCGAGCAGGGCAGCGCAACGCGACGCATCAATCCTGTCCTCATCATGGCCGACTCCTTTGTGTGACCCGTACGAGAATGACGTGTGATCCAATCCCAATCGCATCCGGCGCATCACGCGCCGCCGCGGCGAACTCTCAACTTGTTCCAACACACCTCTCAACCCATCAAGCAGAACGCCCAATGTCCCCCGTGCGTCGCGGCACACCCCATCACTTCCCCCAGTATGCCGACTCTCACTCCTTCATGCAAGCCCCACAATCCGCATGAAAACTCATATGGGATACCACCCGTTCGGGGCAGTATCCGCCCCGTCTCGCCGCGGTATTCTCTCCCCACTCCCCACTCCCCACTCCCCACTCCCCACTCCCCACTCCCCACTCCCCACTCCCCACTCCCCACTCCCTCTT
>JBKJOD010000228.1:0-5149 GCA_046593245.1 Phycisphaerales bacterium | reverse complement strand
GAGGACCTGCGCCGCTATCTCTCCGGAGAGGCGATCGCGGCCAAGCGTGATTCGTCGGTGTATCTGCTGCGCAAGTTCGTCCGTCGCCACAAAGCAGCCGTGGCCGTCAGTTCGTTGATCCTCGTCGGCCTGATCGCCTTCGGCATCGTCTCTTCGTGGCAGGCCCGCAAGAACCGGCTGCTCGCGGCAACGCTGGCCGACCAGTTGGTTGTGGCCAATACCGATCGTGGTCGCCTCGAAACACTCTCAGGTTCTCCGTACCTGGGCGAGAAAGTCCTGTGGACCGAGTACCTGCAGCACCCCGAAATGCCCGAGACGCACTGGGCACTCTGGGAGCACTACGCCCGCCAGCCGATTGTGCGCTCCACCTCCGGCCCCGGCCTCACCGCCGGACGTGTGCTGGTCACGCCCGACCATGAAATCATTCTGCGCAGCGGTAAACAGGGCGAGATCGAAGCGTGGAGTTCCGATCTGCAGCGATGCCTCTGGCACATCGAGCCCGAGGGCACCAGTTGCGCCGACGCGGCCATGGCCGCGGACGGCTCGTTCGCAGTCTTCGTGGGCGTGAAGGGCAAGATTGTGCTGGTCGATCCGCGCACGGGCGCGATCGTTCGTCGCATCGCCGCCGGGCCCGGTGATCTGTACGCCGTGGCGATTTCTCCCGACTGCTCGATGTTGTATACGGGGGACATGGCCGGCGAGGTTGTGCAGTGGAGCGTCGGGGATGGCAGCAAAGTGCGAAGCTTCGGTCGCCAGGCGAGAACAGTGCGATATCTGGAGGCAAGCCCGGACGGCTCGTCGCTGGTGGTCGGCCATATCGGCGGCATCTGCGGCGTTTTCGACCTGGAGCAGGGCCACTACGCGGGCAACCTGCGCATCAAGATTGGCGGCCTGTACGGCATCGCGTTCACCCGCGATGGCTCGCGCTGCTGCATTCTTGCGGACAATGGCAAACTGCTGATCTTTGAGACCGAGCACTGGCAGGACTACGACACGATCGATGTTGGTGAGGCGCTCGCCATGACCCTGCTGGACGATCGCGCGATTGTGACATCCGGCGCGGGCGGTTTGAGTGTTTGGGATATCACCACCCGCACAAGGATGGAGAAGTTCCCGGGCGATGAGAGCGGGTGGCACACAATCATCGCCGGACCACGCCCTGGAACGCTGCTGATGGTCGGTATGGGATCCGGCATTCGGCTGTGGGAGACCTCCGCGCTCGGTTGCACGACACGTCTCTTGGGAGCCACCGATCAGTGGGTGCTCTGCGCCCAGCCCTCTCCGGATGGCACCATGATTGCCGCGAGCGATAGCGCGGGGGTGGTGCGCGTGTGGGATTGTGCGACCCGGGTGCTGATCGGTGAGGGTCGGCCGCCCGGACGTGGTGGACGATGCCATGCGGTGGCATGGCGTCCGGGAACACACGACTTCGCTGCGGTGTACGGCTCTGGCGAGATCGCGCTCTTTCGCGCCGGCCCGAACGGTCCCGAACTGCTGAGCAACTGGAAGGGGCACACCTCCGCGGCAGAGAGTGTTGTATTCTCGACCGATGGTCGTATGCTCGCGACCGGTGCGCAGCAGGACGGCATCAGGTTGTGGGATACAGATACGCACGCACAAATACGCGCGATGGACACCACGCAGGGGCACGTTCTCTGCATCGAGTTCAGCCCGGATGGCACACGATTGCTCTCCTCTGGTATCGGGCCGGGCGTTGCGGTTTCGGAGGTTGCGACCGGACACCTGCTCGCCGCGCTTCCGGACACCATTCAGAACTATCGTGCCCGCTATAGCCCGGATGGAAAGATGATTGCCATTGCCCGCTCGTATCCGGAGATCACCCTCGCCGACGCGGCCACTCTCACGACGATTCGCACGCTGCGGGGGCATCCTCGCGCTGTGATCGACGCACACTTCAGTTCCGATGGTCGGAAACTTGTCTCCGGTTCTACCGACGGGAGCTGGCGTTTGTGGAGTGTGGAGACTGGGCGATCCCTTGCGTCGCTGGACTTTGGCAATGAGGTCTCGTGGACGGCGTTTGTCCCAGGGACAGACGATCGCTGGGTTGTCACCAGCGGTGCCAAGGGCCAGGTGCGACTGATCGACATGCAGTACTACGACCGGCACATCGCGGGGAACGCCGGCTATTTTCTCAATAAGCTGGGGCCGGAAGTGCGGCTCCGTGTCAAGATGGACCGGGTGTTGGATTGGTCTCGCAAAGCGTTGAACGACCCGACTTTCTCGTTTGCTGATCCAGTCGCGAATCTGCCGCTGTTGCCGAATGGAGCATCGGCCAAGGCAACGACGGTACCAGTGGCGCCCGGCTCCCGTCAATAACCATGGGTCGGACGTTGTAAGTTGGTGCCCGCGAGATTTGAGGCCGCCGGAAAATCCGCCGGCGCGGTACAGTGTCGGTCTATGGCGAACTGGTCGGGAGAATCGCGTTCGGGTGGGGGTGCATCGCGGCCGGCGCACGCGCCGCTGCCATCGGACCCGGAGCACGCACCGACGGGAACGCTGCTGGTTGAGGTGGCGTGGGAAGTGTGCAACCAGCTTGGCGGCATCTATCAGGTGATCAAGAGCAAAGCGCCGCGGATGGTGCACCGGTGGAAGAACCGGTATTACATGCTCGGGCCGTACAACGCGGCAAAGGCCGCGCTGGAGTTTGAGGAACGTGCGCCGAAGCCGAACACGTGGATCGCCAAGGCACTGGAGCAGTTGAAGGCGGGGGGTCTGATCGTGCACCACGGGCACTGGCTCGTGCCGGGGCGTCCGAAGGTGCTGCTGGTGGAGCATGGAATGCCGGGGCATGATCTGGATGCCCTCAAGTTCAAGATATGGAAAGATCATGGGATTGAGTTCGGGAGTGATTGGCTGACGGATGGTGTCGTGACGTTTGCAGAGGCGGCGAAGCGGACGCTGTGGTCGCTCTCGCTGAACTGGGCCGCGGCAAAGCCGGGGGATCACGAGCACGAGGAAGATGGCGTTTCGCAGCGGGGCTCGCGGCGCGTGCTGGCGCACTTCCACGAGTGGATGGGCGGCTTGGCGATTCCGATGCTGCGCCAGGAGCAGGCGCCGATCGCGACGGTGTTCACCACGCACGCGACACAACTGGGCCGGACGCTTGCGTGGGGAGATGAGTTCTTCTACGACCACCTGCCATTCGTGGATTCGGATACGGAAGCGCACCGGACGAACATCAAGACGCAGCACTACACCGAGAAAGCGTGCGCGCACGGGGCGCATGTGTTCACCACCGTGAGCGGGATCACGGGCGAGGAGTGCACGCATCTGCTCGGTCGCTCGCCTGATCTTGTGACGCCGAACGGGCTTTCGATTGACACTTATAACGTCGGGCATGACTTCCAGACGTATCACGCGCAGTTCAAGGAGCGGATCCATCGGTTCACGATGGGGCACTTTTTCCCGAGCTATTCGTTCGATCTGGACAAGACGATTTATTTCTTCACCTCCGGGCGGTTTGAGCCGCGGAACAAGGGGTTTGATCTGTGCATCGAGGCGATGGCGCGGCTGAACGCGGAGCTGAAGGCGCAGAAGATTGATCGCACGGTGGTGTTCTTTATCGTGACGGCGCGGAATCCCAGGTCGCTGCACCCGCGTGCGCTGCAATCCCGCGGCGTGCTGGATCAGCTTGATGATTCGGCGCGCAAGGCGGTGGACGAGATTCGCGAACCGTGGTTCCGGCGGCTTGCGGCGGCGGGCACAAGCGGGCCGCCGGCGAAGCTGGATGATCTGATCAGCGAGTATTGGAAACTGCGCGTGCGGCGGACGCAGTTCGCGTTCAAGACCGATCAGCTCCCGATGGTGGTGACGCACCTCCTTGATGATGACGCGAAGGACGATGTGCTGAACCAGATTCGCAACGTCTGGATGTTCAATCGCGCCGATGACCCGGTGAAGATCGTGTACCACCCCGAGTTCATCAACCCGACGAATCCGCTGTGGGGTATTGAGTACGACCAGTTCGTGCGCGGCTGCCACATGGGCGTGTTTCCGAGCGCGTACGAGCCGTGGGGATACACGCCGCTGGAGTGCCTGGCGATGGGCGTTCCGGCGGTGACGAGCGATCTGGCGGGCTTCGGGCGATTCGTTGAGGACACGCACCCGGAGCTTGCGAGCGGGATGCTGTCATCAAGCCCGAGCGACGGATCGAGCGCTTCGAGTGCGGCACGCGGGCTGATGATCATCAAGCGGCGTGGCAGAACGTTCGGGGAGGCGGCCGCGGATCTGTCGAGGCATCTGCTTGAAGTGTGCAAGATGGATCGGCGACAGCGGATTCAGTTGCGGAACGATGTGGAGCGCAGCTCGTGGGAGTTTGACTGGACGATTCTGGGGACGGCGTATGACCATGCGCATGATCTGGCGCTGATACGGGCGGGAGTGGGGGAGTAACGATGTCGGATGTGCGATGTGCGATGTCGGATGTGGGACGAGGTTGAGTTGCGGTGTTGGTTGCGGCTTCCTCGGCTTGAGAGTCCTGTTCTGTAGCCTCATCCAAATCTGGATCGTCTTCGGATTCTGGTTCATCCTCCGCTTCGTCGTCATCCTCAGGTTCGATCTCATCGTCGAGGTCGCAGGGGTCGGGAGCGTTGAAGATGGCGACGGCGCAGCGGCGTTTCTCATCCGGAGTTTCGGCTTCGTTGAGGGCGTCGATGAGGGTGCGGAGCGCGTCGAGGCGGGCGGAGGCGAGTTCGGATGCGTAGGGGGACATGGGGGATCTCCAAAGAAAAATGGCAAAGCGCAAATGGCAAATCGCAAATGAAGGCGGGAAAAACGGCGTCTCTACAGAGGGGCCAAGATGCAGATTTGCGCGCGCAAAGCCGCACAGTTTCATGTTGAAAAGTGCGTAAGTGCTTGTCAGTACTGGGTGAAAAAAACTGACGAAATTGGAGATTCGGGTTTTTGGTTGTGCGGATTTGCGCGCGCAAAGCCGCACAAAGTGCCCGGATTCGGGGAGCGATTTCGGGTGGGAAGAAGGCATCGAGGTATGAGGCACTAAGGCATGGGGGGGGAGTCTTGCGCGTGGGTTGCAACAGCCCGGTCGTTCCGCGAAGCGCGGAAAGACCGGGGCACGGGCGGTTGTAGGTGTTCGCACGGCCCTGTCGCGCATCACTGGCGGGCGAGCCGC
>JBKJOD010000357.1:0-6250 GCA_046593245.1 Phycisphaerales bacterium | reverse complement strand
ATCAGCGAGGCATCAGAGGTGCGGTCATACTCGGCGAGCAACTCGCGCAGCGCGCTGGGTCCGGCGGCTCGCATCTCGGCGACGGAACGCCCCGCGGCGGCGGTTCCGGAGACGCGGGAGGCGGCGAACAGTCCGTATGCTCCGCCACAGGCGTGGCTATACGAGTGAATGCCCAGAACGCCCAGAGCGGAAAGCGCGAGCAGAGAGCAAGTGAGTGTGCGACGCATGGTGGGTCTCCTGTGAGTGGGTGTGGAAGCTGGATCGGTAGAATCTACGTGGAAGCCGGGCGGGCGACTGTCACGAGTTGGTAACAAACCAGCGCGTGGTTTGCACAGCATGGATGGATCGCACCGGAGTGCCCGGAAAGGGCACTGAAACGAGAATGTGTAGCCGCGGCGAGAGTGCGGCGCAATCACTCGTACGCTTGGTTATGGGAGTCTCCGCAAGAGTCGAACCGGATGCATCGGGCGCACAGCGCCCGAGTGCTGCCGTTGGTCTGGCGATGCTGGTCTTCACACTGGTCGGATGGTCCAGCGTGCCGCTGTTCGTGACGCACTTCTCGCACGCGATGAACGTCTGGACGCAGAACGGGTGGCGGTATCTGCTGGGCGCGCTGGTGTGGGCGCCGGTATTGGTGTGGGGAAGGATCAAGGGGACGACGCCGCGCGGGTTGTGGAAGGCATCGGTCATGCCCGCGATCTTCAACGCACTGGGGCAGGCGGCGTTCACATGGTCGTTCTACAACGTGGACACGGCGACGGCCGCGTTCGGGCTGCGGACGCAGATCGTCTTTCTGGCCGTCGGGGCGTATCTGCTGTTCCCCAGCGAGCGTGCGTTGCTGCGGATGAGGGGTGCATGGATCGGAATTCTGCTGGTGATCGTGGGCGTGGTGGGCACGATGCTCCTGCGCGACTCAGCGCACGACGCCGCGAAGTCGGTCGGCAGTTTCAATAATCCGCTGCTGGGCATGGCCGCGGCGGTGGCGGCGGGGTTGCTGTTCGCATCGTATGGGCTCAGCGTGCGCCGGAACATGCACGGATATCACCCGGTGACGGCTTTCGCGGCGATCAGTCAGATCACGGCGGGAATCTCGCTGGTGCTCATGCTGGGACTGTCGCGCGATGCAACGGGAGCACCGGACTTCGGCGCGGCCATCTTCTCACTCAGCAGCGCCGGACTCGCGATGCTGTTTCTCAGCGCGATCATCGGCATCACGCTCGGCCACGCGGCGTACTTCGTCTCTATTGCACGTCTGGGTGTTGCAACCACCAGCGGCGTGCTGCAACTCCAGCCGTTCTGCGTCGCCATCGCCCAGTTCGTCGTGTTCAATCAGGTGATGACCGGCGGGCAGTGGGCGGCGGGAACGGTCGCGGTGATCGGGGCATTGGTGCTGCTCTACGCGCAGTGGCGGCTGACACGCGCGACCAGCGCGCCGGTCGGTGCGCATGTCGCGGCGGGAGCGGTGATGCCACCGATCGCAGGCGAAGAGAGCGAGGGGATCGAGGCGGCGGAGATGGAAGCGATGCCGGTGGAGAGTGAAAGGAAACGGCCATAGGACTTGCGATTGGGTTGCAGCATCACGGGCGAGCAGGCCGCGCGCGCCACCCTTCATGTCTGCTTCGAGACAGGGAACAGGGCTCGCCAGATGTAGTAAATCGGCACGCCCGCCAGCAGCACAGCAAGCCACGGCAGCGTGTTCATGTACGCGTGCTTGCCGAGGAAAGGGAACAGCCCGAAGGTCGACGGTGCATCATCGCCGCGGATGCTGAGGATGGTCATGGCGATCGCACTGAGCACGAAAAGCGCGGGAATGACTGGGTATCCCGGACAACGGAAAGGGCGCGGCACGTTTGGCTGCTTGAATCGCAGAATAAAAATCGCTGCTCCGCCCAAGCCGTAGAAGATCCACATGGTGAATACAAACGAGTCGGCGAGCGCCTGGAACGAACCGAGGAACCAGACGGCGACGATGGAGAGAACAACCTGCGAGATCAGCGCGGCATCCGGCGTGTTCCACTCCGGATGCACGCGCCCGATGAAACGGAACAGCAGCCCATCGCGGGCCTGCGCGTACGAGACGCGGGCACCCGTCATGATCGAAGCGTGCGAGGAGCCGAGTGTGGAGCAGAGGATGATGAGGATGACCGCGATCTCGCCGGAGCGGCCGACGAGGCGTTCCATAACCAGCGGCGCGACGGAGAAGTCCGCATTGGCGGCGCGTTGGGCTCGCATCTCTTCGAGCGGGACCAGCATGAAGTACGCCGCGTTCACGGCGAGGTAGATGCCAATGACCGCGAGCGTGCCGAAGATGTAAATCCGCGGCAGCGATCTCTGTGGGTCTTTCACTTCCCCCGCGATGGAGCCGACATCCGCCCAGCCGTCATACGTCCAGAGAATGCCCGCCATCGCGATAACAATGGAGCGGATGAGGTCGGGGGAATCCGGCACCTGCGCCGCGGCGAGCTTGGTGGCATCCGTCTTGCCCAGCAGCACCACCAGCAGCACGATCGCTGCGAGCGCGCCAAACTTCAGCAGCGTAAGCACGCCTGCAACGCCCGTAGAGAGCCGCACGCCGCGCACGTTGACTAGTGTGAGCGAGAGCAGCATCACCGTCGTCGAGATGCGAACATCCCATTGCACGCCAAAGAGCTTGTTGATGTGCTCGCCGAAGAGAAACGCGATCCCACCCGCCGCGAACGGCTTCACGAGCACCAGATACGCCCATCCAAACACAAACGCCACGCAATCCCCGAAGCCCTCGCGGATGAAGACGTACACGCCGCCCGAAGCGGGGTGCATCGCAGCCAATTCCGCGTAGGTGAACGCGCCCGCGAGGCAGAGCAATCCGCCGCCCGTCCAGAGCGCGAGGATGAACCACGGAGATGCGAACTCCGCCGCGATTCGCGGCGGTTGCCGGAAGATACCCGACCCGATGATGACGCCGATCATGACGGCGATGCCGCCCCAGAAGCCGATGGCGCGCTTGAGCGTGGGTGCGGATGAGGGAGGTGGAAGGTGTGGCACGGGGCGAGTGTAGTGGAGAGAAGTGAGAGGCGTAGGGGCGTATAGAACCGGGGCGACGATGTACGGATGCTATCGGACGTTCGCATTGGACTCGCCGCGTATGCAAGCCGATGCACAAACCATGTCGCTTTTTCGCACAGTCAATACAGAAAAGTACGTCGGTGGCCGCGGCGTGGCGTCCGGCGTGGCGCGCAGCGAGAAACGCCGCGGCGGGCGCATCGCCTGCTCCGCGCTCTCCTGCGATATTGGCGAGGTGCGCGACCTCTCGTCCACCGGCATCAAGGTGCATTCCAGGAAGAAGCCGAAGTCGAACGCGGGCGAGGAACAGGAACTCACGCTCCGTGCCGAGGACGAAACGGTCACGATTCGCGCCCGCTGCATGTGGGTGCGCGTCGATGACGGCTGCGAGTTTGACAGTGGCTGGGAACTTGTGGGCGCGGATGCTGCGATCAAGCAGCGGCTCATGCAGATGGCCGCAACGGCACAGGCCACCGAAGGACTCAGCCGCGGCTGGTCGGCAATGAAGTGGTGGTAGGAGAATGTCGGATGTGCAATGTCGGATGTAAGAGACAACCGCGCAGGCCACACAATCGAATCGACATCCGACATCCGACATCCGACATCCGACATCCGACATCCGACGTCGCTACACCGCCAACCTCGTCCGCAACACCCGCAGCAGCGTGTTCGGCTCCATGTAGTTCGGAGGCGGCCTGAGATAAATCTCCGACATGTCCTCGCCATGCTTGGGTGGGAGCAGTGTGGGGTTGAGATTGACGGGACGTGATGGCGAGGCCGTAGCCGTGCTCCCTCCGGCCTTGCTGCGCTCGGCCCCCTCCCCCGCCAGGGCGGGGGAGGCGGCGGAAAGCCGCAACAGCACGGCCGATGTGTCCTGCGGCTTCGCACGAATCACCACATCTTGGCCGCGCAGCGAGATCGCGCGGATCGCCAGCACGCTCGCCGCCACCCGAAGCGCGGCCAGTTCCAGCAGCCGGAGCGTCGCCGGCGGCAGCGCGTCCCCGTACGCCTGCTTCAGCTCCGTCTCGATCTTGTCCACTTCCTCGCGTGTTTTGGCGACGGCGAGACGGCGATACGCCCCCATGCGGCGCAGGTCGGATGGGATGTACCGCTTGGGAATCATGCCGCTGACCCCGATCTCGATGCTGGTCTCGCTCACCTGCTGCGTCGGCTCGTGCTTGAGCTCCTTCACGGCGCGGTCGAGCAACTGGCAGTACATCTCGTAGCCCACGGCCGCGATATGGCCGGACTGCTCCGGACCGAGGATGTTGCCCGCGCCCCGAATCTCCAGGTCGCGCATCGCGATCTTGAACCCCGCGCCGAGCGCGGAAAACTCCTCGATCGCCTTCAGCCGCCTGACGGCCTTCTCCGTCGTCGGCCGGTCCCCCGGCAGTAGCATGTAGCAGTATGCGCGGTGCTTGTACCGTCCGACGCGCCCGCGCAGCTGATGCAGTTCCGCCAGCCCGAAGCGGTCCGCGTCGTTGATGAACATCGTGTTCGCCGTCGGAATGTCGATGCCGGACTCGATGATGGTGGTTGAGACGAGGATGTCCGCATCGCGCCGCATGAACTTCATCATCACATCTTCCAGCTCGCCGTCGGGCATCTGCCCGTGGCCGATGACGATCCGGGCATCCGGCGCGAGCTTCTGGATGTCGTCCGCGACCGACTGGATGTTGAACACCCGGTTGTGGACGAAGAAGATCTGCCCATCGCGTGCCAGCTCGCGCGTGATCGCCTGCTCGATCCGTTTGACGTTGTACGGCGCGACCTCCGTCACCACCGCGCGCCGGTCCATCGGGGCGGTCGAGAGCGACGAGATGTCCCGCAAGCCCAGCATGGAAAGATGCAGCGTGCGCGGGATCGGCGTCGCGCTGAGCGTCAGCACATCCACCGTCAGCCGCAGCGAGAGCAGCTTCTCCTTGTGCTCCACGCCAAACCGCTGCTCCTCGTCGATCACCACCAGCCCCAGATCGGCGAACTTCACATCCTTCGAGACCAGCCGATGCGTGCCGATGATGATGTCCACCTGCCCCTTGCGCAGCGCGCTGAGAACCTCGTTGATCTCCTTCGTGCTCTTGAACCGCGAGACACTCTCGATGCGGAACGGGTAGTCCGCGAAGCGATTTTTAAACGATCGCTCGTGCTGCTCCGCCAGCACCGTTGTGGGCACTAGGATCGCCACCTGTTTGCCGAACTCCACGGCCTTGAACGCCGCCCGCATCGCAACCTCGGTCTTGCCATAGCCGACATCGCCGCACAGCAGCCGGTCCATCGGCCTCGAGCTCATCATGTCCTTCTTGATCTCGGCAACCGCCGCGAGCTGGTCCTCGGTTGCATCAAACGGAAACTCGTCCTCAAACTCCTTCTGCCATGTTGTGTCCGCCGGAAAACGCACGCCCGGCTGCGTGTCGCGTGCCGCGCGAAGTCGCAGCATCTCCCCCGCCAGATCGCGCACCGATTCCGCCGCCTGCTCTTTCTGATTCTTCCAGCGCGTCCCGCCGATCGCCGAGAGCGTTGGCGCGCCACGAAACCCTCCGATGTACTTCTGCACATGGTCGATCTTGGTGGCCGGCACATACAACTGCGTCGAGCCCGAAAACTCCAGATGCAGATATTCCTCCAGCCCCTCATCCGGGTCCTGCGGCTCTGTCAGCCCCAATCGCTCCGCCTTTGTCTTCTTCTTGGGCTTCTCGGATGGCAGCACGATCGGCCCATCCCGCTTCACCTCGCGCGGCCGCATCGGCACCAGCCCCTTGAAGAGCGCGATGCCATGATCCCGATGCACCACATAGTCCCCGGGACCGAAGTCCAGGAAGGTGTCCATCGCGCGGGCCGCGCGGAGCTTGGCGGATTCGCCTTTGGCACTTGAACCGAACCGCCGCCGCGTCTCGAAGCGGTGCAGCAGCTCGTGATACGGCAGAATGATCTGCGGCGGCTGCGGAGCGCCATCCCACACAAACCCGCGATGCACATACGCCGTATCCGTCTCAAAGCGATCCATCTGCGGCTTGGCAAACTCCGCCAGCAGTTCCATCAGCCGCGAGTGCTCGCCATGGTTCTCGCAAAAGATCGCGATGCGTGTTGTTGTGATCTGCCCCGCGAGGAGCGTGATCGCCTCGCCAGTGTCGCGCGGCAGCTCATCCAGCGCGCGCAGCGGGAACTCGATCTCCACATCCCCGGTGGCCTTCGCACCGGAGAACTGCGA
>JBKJOD010000046.1:0-2849 GCA_046593245.1 Phycisphaerales bacterium | reverse complement strand
CTCACGGTCGATCTGGTGAGCAATTTCGTGAGCCTGGTGCGCGACGATGCGCGGTGGACCTGGGACGGCCCGGTGGCCGGAACGCGTTTCAACTTGACGGGTGGGTACACGCGCGACATGACCACTGGCATCGCCGACTACGGCACTGCGTTCACTGACCTGCGCGTTTACCGGCAGCCCCTCAAGCGCGTGATCTCGGCCACAAGAGCCGTGGCACAGACGAGCTTCGGCGAGGATGCGCAGCGCTTCTACATCGGCGGACCGTCGCGCCTGCGGGTTCCGGAACGACGCCTGCTCTCGGGACTCCAGACACTGACCCTCCAACAGGAGCTGCGTTTCCCGCTGGTGCGCGGCCTCGTGCTCGCGATCCCATCCCCATGGATGCTTCCCACGATCAGCGGGGCCCTGTTCACCGATCTCGCGTGGACTCGTGACGGGAGCGACCGCGACCAATACGCCGCAGGTGGGTTCGGGGTGTATGTGGGCGGTGGGCCCTATCCCGCGATCCGTTGGAATTGGATCTGGGAGTCCCGCGATCTTGAGACGCTGCGCTCGCGTCGACCGCTCATGCTGTTCTCGATCGCTTACAACTACTGAGGCGAGGCGAGCGCTACTCCCCGGGATCCAGCCCCGCTTCATAAGGGTCGGAGAACCCCGTCAGCCGCGCCACGATCGCACCGGTGCTGCTCAGGTGGATCACGCTGCGCTCGCCGCGCGCCACCACATAGGCATCTCCGGTCTTCAGGTCGAGATCCACATCGCGTGGTTCGCCAAGTCCGGTGATCCGGAACACCTCGGTCCGCGTGACCGCGTCGAGCACGATCACCTGATTGCCGGCGGCGTCGGCCACCCACACGCGGCGGCGGCGGGAATCCACCGCGATGCCGATCGGCCCGGCGAACAGCGACAGCGAATCCAATGCCTGCGCAGCCTCGTTCAGGCAGTACACACGACCGGTCGGCAATGAGGTCACCCAGATGAAGCGCGAGACGGTGTCGATCGCCACGCGGCTGGGCGCGGGCATGCTTCCGGCACTGAGCGGCACGCCGTCATTCGCGTAGCGCCGCACGCGATTGCCGCCGGTCTCGCAGACATAGACTTCGCGTGTGTTCGGGTTCACCGCAACGCCCCCCGGGGACTGCAGGAAGTCGATGCGCCCCGGCTGCGCGGGCTGGCCGCTGGTGAAGAAGTGTCCGAGTGCGCCATTGAGGTCGGTGATCCAAGCCGTGCCGTTGACATTGTCGAGAGCGATCTGGAAGGGCTGCGTGAGATTGGAGATGGTCGTGCCGGTGAGGAAGACGGGTTCCAATCGCAGGACGATTCCCGAGAACGGGTCGCTCACCCACAACAGTCCCTCGTTCGGCGAAACCGTGATGGAGTAGGGCGTGATGCCGATGCGGTTGCGAGCGACGATGTCACGGCCATCCGCGGAGAGTCGCACGAGGTCCGAGTTGCCGGGGTCGCACACCCAGGGCCGCAGCGGTCCCGGCGTGGCGATGTCCTCCGCGGGCAGCGTCGAGAGTTGTCCGCCGATGACATAGTAGAGCCGGTAACGGTAGTCGGCGCCGTTCGGGATGCCGGCATCGAGGAAGCTGTTGGAGGTGGGCTGCAGCAACGTGCCCATGGGCTGGAACGTGGAGTCGCTCGGGGTACGGCGGAACAACTGGAAGCCATCGATGCCCAGGTCCGCGCGTGCGGTCCAGCGCAGCGTCACGCTCGAGAACCCCGCGATCGCGTTGAAGCCCTCCGGCCGCCCGCCGGTCCGGGGATTGGCGGGATCGAGCGGATTCGTGCGCTCACGCCGGCTGCATCCCGGCGCCAGCAGCGCGAGCAGCGCTAGAAGCGGTAGGAGACGGCGCATCGTGCGGGCTCCAGAATCAGCGCGGTGCGAGCGTCCGCGGGGTGTCGCACGAAGCGGAGCCACACTGCCGTCACGAGCAGCGCCTCGCCAGCGATCAACGCGCCGCTGGCGATCCGGTCGGCGCGCTGCGAGTCGCGATAGCGCTCCTCGATGAGCGCGAGGTCGGTCTCACTCCCATACCGCGCATACAGGTCGTCGGCATGCGTCGCGAGAGGGAAGGAGGCGGCGAGCAGTCCCACACCCGCCAGCCCGGTCAGCCACGAAGCGGTGTGCGAGCGCGTGGGCGGAGGCTTGACCTCGACCTCCTGGAACAGCGAAGCCTCCTGCGCATTGGCGCAGACGGCCCACTCCGGTGCTCCGGTCACATAGCCCGCCAGCAGCAGCGCAGCCAGTGCCACTCGCATCACCGCTCCATGTCAGGCGGGAAGCTTGGCGACATGCTTGGCGAGGCGCGACTTCTGACGGCTTGCGGTCTCACGCTTGATGATGCCCTTGGACGCAGTGCGGTCCAGCACTGCCACTGTGGTGGCCAGCGCAGCATCGCCGTCGGGACGGGTCTTGGCCGCGCGCACCGTCTTGATGGAGTTGCGCAGGCGCGTGGTGGCCGCGATGTTGCGCTGACGGCTCTTCTCGTTGGTGATGACCCGCTTGGCCGCGGACTTGTGATGCGGCATGGAAATCCTCCTGAAGGGAACGGAATAGGTGTGAAAGCGCAGGGAAAATACGCTGCGCCACCCTTCAGTGTCAAGCCGTTGCGGTCCAACCATCGCCTTTGCCATGGCTGCCAAACTGATCAGGAGCAAGCACTTCGAGTGTTCCCTGATGTTCCAGGTTCATTATCCTACGGCACACCAATGTTTGTGGCCGCGAGTCGAGACTCAAACGGGGATTCCGTCATTGTGCGCGGGGAAGGCCCGCGTGTAATCTGTTTTCCTCGAGCATTCCCGCTCTGGCTCCGGAGGCTCCCGTTGAGCGCGTTGAGCGACAG
>JBKJOD010000422.1:0-2506 GCA_046593245.1 Phycisphaerales bacterium | reverse complement strand
ACCTGAAGGACGTGAAGTCGGCATCGTCGGGCGGGTGCGCGGTGCTCACTATTTCCCGACGCAGAAGGTCGCGAACACGCGTGCGATGATATCGTCGAGAGAGATCTCGGCCACGAGTTCACCGAGATACTTGAGGGCGAGCCGCAGGTCTCCTGCGATCAGTTCGGGGTGCGCGAGTGATGGGGCATCGGGGCTCATCGCGGCACGCGCGGCGGAGAGACCATCGCAGGCGGCCGATAGGGCGCGACGATGGCGGGGGAGCATCCAAACGCCACGGGAATCGCCGCAGCGGGAGGACGCATCGGCGATGGCGCGGCGGAGGATGCTGAGATTCCAGCCGTCAAGAGCGCAGACCCCGATTTCATTCCGTGGGACGGGCGTCCCATCTGCGCCTTGGTTGGATTCGCTCGCGATATCGACGAGGGGGAGATCCGCTTTCGTGCGCACCCGCAGGACGGCGCGACCGGCAGGAACGATGGCATCGAAGCCAAATCTGCCGAGCGGATCGCAAAGGACGAGAACATCCGCACGCTGGAGTTCATCACGTGCCTGTTGCTGCGCGTGAAGGTCCACACGTGCGGAAGTGGTGACAATACTGGCATCCAGCCCGGCCAGATCCACGAGTTCAACAGAAGCACCGCCGGAAACATCGCGGGAGAGGTCGAGCGTTTCCACGATCGCATCGCGGGTGGTGCCCGCGACCGGCGAGACCATGGCTCGACGGCGGCCGAGCAGGGCGTTGAAAAGCGTGCTTTTCCCGGCATTCGGCGGGCCGACAAGGGCGACGCGGGGCAGGCCGGGGGCACGCTCGGCACCCGATGTGGAGCCAAGTTCCGCGTGCAACTCGGCGATGAGGGCATCGAGCTTCGTCGCGAGCAGCGCGGGCGCGATGGGGACGACATCATCCTGATCCGTGAAGTCGATTCCGGATTCGACGAGAGCCAGCAGTGTGGCGGCTCGATCCGCCCAGGCGCGGTGGCGCTCGCCGGTGCGACCGCTCATGAGTGCGCTCGCGGCGGCGAGCTGGTCCTCGGTGCCCGCAGCGATGAGCGCAGCAACACCCTCGGCCTGCGCGATGGTCATGCGACCGTTCAGATACGCCCGTGCGGAGAACTCGCCTGGCTGGGCTTCGCGCACACCCGGCTGTGCGAGCAGCCGCGCCACGACACGCTCTACAAGAAGCGGATTGCCGGGGACAATGATCTCCGCGCTGTCCTGCCCGGTGTACGACCTGGGAGCATCAAATCGCACGAGCAGGCATGGGAGCAGTCGCGAATCGGTGAGCCGGAAGGACGTTTGAACGATGGTTCCACCCGTGGACGGAATGCTGCTGAAGAAGTGCTCGCAAAGGGCGTGCGTGCCCGGACCAGAGAGACGGATGATGGCTCGATCACTCCGAGTCCAGCCGGTTGCGACGGCCGCGATGCACTCGCTGGAGTGGCTGGGCGCGGGCATTTTATGATCCCTTCAACACATCCTGCACGGCTCGCTTGACGGCCGGCCACGCGGCGTCAGGGGCTTTGTTCACAGTCATCCAGTTGCCGGAGAGCAATACCGTGGTTACGCCGGGAATGGACATGAGCTGTGCGCCCAGCGGGTCCGCCGCGGCTTCGTCCTTGCGGCGAAACGAGCGGATCGGCTCGGGGAGCGGCACATCCAGGATGCACTTGAGGGCATTGGGGTTCGGGGTGGGTTGGAACTCAAGGATACGGTGGGCCATCGCGCGATGGTATGCTGCGGGCCGCGAAACTGGCGTGCAGGAAAACCGGAGAAGAAGGACCGTGGGCATACCTCTGGATCAATCGTTGTGGACGCTTCTGAACGCCGGGCCGCGCTGCGTGCGCATCGCGACCAGCGAGGAAGATGAGGCGCTGTACGCGGCCCATGCGTCGGCGATGTCGCTGTCATCGAAGTTCCTTGCGTGGTCGGTGGTGCGGGGTGTGACAGACGCGATGTTGCAGGACTCGCGCCCGGTGCCGGAGACGGAGAATCCCGGCGCGGCTCTGTATCACTTTGCGCGGCAGACCGAGAAGACGCTGTTTGTTACGCTCGATCTCGGACCACACCTGAAAGACGACCGGACGCTGCGCTGCTGGCGGGAACTTCTGGCGGCGCTGCCACGGACGGGGTCGCGACTGGTGATGATCGACTCGGGCGAGGAGATGCCGGAGATTGTCAAGCAACACTCGACGCTGATCCAGCCATCACTGCCGGATGAGGAGCAACTGCTCTCGATCGTGCGTGCCACGGCGCGAGAGCTCAACCGGGAGTTTCCGGTCGAGACGACGATGCCGCAATCGCATCTGGACGCGATCGTCAAGAACCTGCTGGGGCTGTCGCGGCGGCACGCGCGAGAGGTGATCCGGGACTGCATCGTGCCGGACCACAAGCTGGACATCAGCGATTTACCGACGGTGGTGATGGCGAAGCGGCGGCTGGTGGAATCCTCCGGCGTGCTGGAGTTCGTCGATGCGCCGGGAAACATGGAGCAGATCGGCGGGCTGGC
>JBKJOD010000440.1:0-3908 GCA_046593245.1 Phycisphaerales bacterium | reverse complement strand
TGCCGCTCATCTCATCCTGCGTGAACGGAATGCTGTGATGAGCATCCAGGATCAGATAGCATCGACGGGGCGCACTCGGATCGTGCTGGATGTAATTGGCATCAAAGAGCAAAATCGAGTTTTCCGACATCATCCATCCCGTACCCGCCCAGTCCCAGTATTTTCCCAAAGCTCCGCGATCCACCCCGCTGTGCCAATATCCCTCCATTCCATCGCCATTGCCGCCATACGTTCTGATCATTCGCCAGGTCGCACGCCCGAATGGCAATGAAAGATCTTCCTCGCGAATGAGGGGCTGCCCCGTCATCGCGTCCACCACGCCCGCCACAAGTTTTCGATCCGCCAAGAACTGCGGCCGATTCGCACGATCCGTCGCCACGCTCACCATCGGTGCCGTACTTCCCCATGCCTCTTGGCTCAATGGCGGATAGTTCGTGGTCGCAGGCAGGTTGTAGAAATCCAGGTTGAGCGGGAACCCGCGCGTGTCGCCCCAAAGAGGCTGCGTTGCTTTCATGATGACGTTCGGTGAACTCACGTCCATTCGCCAGCACGCCGTGTCCTGCGCGGAACACAAACTTCCCGACGCGCCTCGTGCAGGTGCCCCAGCGAGGGCGCTGTACCACGGCGATGCATTCAGCCCGATATTCCAGTCGGCGCGCCACGGCCCTCTCCGTGGTGAAGCAGTATCACCCGGACCAAATGGCAACCACCCTGGTATGTTCACAGCGGGTTGAACACCCGACCATGGTGCCATCTTCGTAGCGCAGTCCGGTAACGGGGTAAACGGCGGCTCCCCCTTTGTTTCCATCATCGAACCCAACACCCCCAACCCCGCCACCACCACTCGCGCCATCACCGACGACGCGCCGCGATTGTTCCGACCGCAACTCGTCATCCCCGCCGCGCCCGTTCGCTCACAACTGTTCATGGCCGCTCTCCAGCAACTCGCACCCACTGATTTCCACTCCCTCCACTTCCGACCAGTATGCCACCGCCGTTCGGTCATTCGCGACACCTGGGACTTTCAACAACTCGCAACTCCCGCTCCACGCACGATTCACCCTTGCATCTCTCCCTTCCCTCGATCACACTCTCCCCACGCACGAAGTTCGCGTTCACCGCCCTGCGGCGGGGCGCGATTCGTTCGCCGCGCCAGGGAGACCCGTCATGCACAGGGGTGATCGCAGCCGCACTATCAACAACAACACCGCATCCGGCAACCTCGATGCGTACCAAAGCCACGCCGCGCTCACCAACCTCGCCGCGCTGGCGGCCAGGCCGCCGCGCCCGACATCGCCAAGGGCCACAACACCGCGACTATTTCCTCCCCGATCCACGCTCTTCACAATCCTGCTCTTTTCACTTCTTCTCTCCCCACTCTTCCCCGCGCGACAAACTTCCGCGCAAGTCTCCCTCCCCGCCCAGCCCGAACTCCCACGTTTGCTTGACCTCTGCGCCCAGCGGCTCAACCTCCGCATCTCCTACGACGAGCAATCTCTCAAAGGCCGCATCACGCTCCGCGCCGAGCAACCACTCTCGGACGCCGACCTATGGTCACTCACCAACCGCCTCCTCATCGAGCAGGGCTCCACCACCATCCGCGCCGGTGACGATGACACGATCGCCGTCGTCAAACTCTCCTCCGCCGCGGCCATGGCCCGCCTGGAGCGCATCGACCTCGCCTCCCTCCCCCCCTCCCCCGCTCCATCGGGAGAGGTGGCAAGCGCAGCGAAGGCGGAGGGAGTGCGTACGCCCGCCGCATCCAAATCACCATCCACCTTCTCTCCCCAACCCGCCTTCCGCCGCCTTCTCATTCCGCTCCAGCGCTGCTCCACCAAAGATGCCCTCGCCGCCGTGCAGTTGCTCCTCTCCAAAGGATCCGGCCCGGCTGGCTCCAGCGCGGGTGTCGCCGCCGAATCCGAGCAATCCGGCCTCATCATCCTCGCCGATCTCACCTCGTATCTCGACGGTGCGCTCAAGCTCCTCGCGCAGCTGGATGGCCCCGACGGCGGCGCGACCGTCCGCGAAGTCCCCGCTCGCAATGTTGACCCCACTCGGCTCGCCGCCCTCGCCAAGCAGCTGGCCGACAAACGCAAACTTGTCGGCGGGCGCGATCTCAGAGGCGAGCTTCTCGCCGCGCCCTCTGGCACCGGCGTACTCATCATCGCCCCCGCGACCGCCATCGAGCAGTGGCTCGCTCTCCTCGCCGCCGCCGACCAGCGCGAGCCCGTCGAGCGTCGCACCTACACCCCCGGCTCTTTCCCGGCGCGTGATGTCGCCAACCTCATCGAGCAAACCGTGCGCACCACATCTCCCAACTCCGCCGCTGGCGCGGCGGGCACCACCAGCACCGGCTCAACGGCCGACGACCGCTGGCGCATCGTCTTCGACGATCTCACCGGCTCGCTCATCATCACCGCCACCACCGTGCAGCACGATCAGATCACCGAACTGCTCACGCGGCTGGCCTCCGTCCCCGTCGAAGCCCGCCGCCCCGTCCGCTCCTTCAAGATTCGCAATCGTCCCGTGAAGGAAGTCCAGCAACTTGTTGAGGACCTCCTGCGCGCTGGCGTGCTGCAAGCCCAGCAAGGAACAACGCCACCATCCGCTCCCGGCCCAGCTTCCGCCACCAACGCATCGCCACAGACTTCCCCCCGCCCCTTCTCTCCCGGCGGCACATCTCCGCTCGCCGCAGAAAGCGGCACGAGCAGCACCTACGCGCCCGCGTCCGCGCGCTCCTCCACACTCTCCTCCTCCCTCACACTCACCAGCGACGAATCCACTAACACGCTCATCGCAGTCGGTGGTGGCGATGGCAGCGGCGCTCACCTGCTTGCCCAGCTCGAGCAACTCCTTCCCCCACTCGATGTCCGCCAGCCCCAGGTCATGCTCGAGGCACTGCTCATCTCGCTCTCGGATTCCGACTCCCTCACCCTGGGCGTGGAACTCGAAAAGCTCCGCTTCTCCGGCGACACTCTCATCCGACTCTCCTCGCTGTTCGGCCTCTCTTCCGCGTCCGGTTCCGGCTCCACCGCGTCGCGCTCCGTCGGCGACGGCTCCGGATTCACAGGTGTCGTCCTTGATCCCGGCGACTTCTCGATCGTCTTCCGCGCCCTGCAAACCATCAACAAAGGGCGTTCCCTCTCCCAGCCACGACTCCTTGTCAACAACAACCAGCAGGCCACCTTCAACTCCGTGCTCCAGCAACCCTTCGCCTCCACCAACGCCTCCTCCACCGTCTCCACCACTTCCTTCGGCGGCACGCAGGATGCGGGCACCACCATCTCCGTCAAGCCGCAGATCGCCGAGGGCGATCATCTGGTTCTCAACTACTCCGTCTCACTCTCCTCCTTCGTCGGCGCGGCCGCCAACGCCAACCTTCCCCCGCCCCGCCAACAAAACGCCGTGCAATCCACCGCGACCATCCCCGATGGCTACACCGTCGTCGTCGGTGGCCTCGAGCTCACCACCTCCGGCGAGGGCATCTCCCAAGTCCCGATTCTCGGCTCGATCCCGCTCATCGGCGAGGCGTTCAAGAACCGCTCCAACTCCTCCGGCCGGCAGCGCTTCTACGTCTTCCTCCGCGCCACCGTGCTGCGCCAGTCCAATCTCGAAGACCTCAAATATCTCTCCGACATTGATGCCTCCGCGGCTGGCATCCCCTCCGATTGGCCCACCGTCGAGCCGCTCATCATTGGTGCCGAGCGCCCCCTCTGGACCCAGGAGCGCTGACTGATGAGCGCACTGCTCACCCACCCGATTTCCGTTCCTGCAAACCAATCGGTTTTGGATATCGCATCCGGCCCATCCGCTCTCTCCACGCCCTCCGCGAGCACACCCGCCCCGTCTCCGGCGTTCCTCTGCCGCATTCCCCACGACTTCGCTCGCCGCCACCTGCTCCTGAGCGC
>JBKJOD010000355.1:0-3519 GCA_046593245.1 Phycisphaerales bacterium | reverse complement strand
CGCTATCGTTCGCGCATGGATGTCGGCTCACTCATCTCCGAACGTTCCCGCTCGATCGACGCCTCCGGCATCCGCCGGGTGTTTGACCTTGGCGCGAAACTCAAAGACCCGATCAATCTATCGATCGGACAACCGGATTTTCCTGTTGCGGAATCCGTGAAGCGGGCCGCCATCGAGCACATTCTCGGAAACTCGAATGGATACACCGTCACGCAGGGAATTGCGCCCCTCCGCAACCGCCTCGCCCGCCATCTCGCGGACGATGTCGGCTGGACCATCGATCCGCGGCCCGCGTCTGAGGCAGACCACGAGCGCCCCGGCGTGCTCGTCACCAGCGGCACCTCCGGCGGCCTGCTGCTCTCCTTCCTCGCGATCATGAATCCCGGCGATGAGGCGATCATTCCTGATCCGTACTTTGTGATGTACCCGCATCTCTGCCGCATGGTTGGCGCAGTGCCCGTTCGCTGTGACACGTATCCGGACTTTCAACTCACCGCCGAACGCGCCGAGCGGCTCATCACGCCGCGGACCAAAGCGATCGTTCTGAACACGCCGGGAAATCCCTCCGGCGTGGTGGCGACGCAGAAACAGTGCGCCGAGTTGCTGGAGCTCTGCCGCGCCCGGAACATCCTGCTGATCTCCGACGAGATTTACGATGAGTTTACGTATCCCGAATCACGGGTCATTTCTGAAGTAGGGGATAAGACCCCCCGCTGTCCCAGCCCGGCGCGTGTGCCCGGGTCGGAGAATGACATTCTGTTGTTACGCGGCTTCGGGAAAACGTATGGCATCACCGGCTGGCGTCTGGGCTATGCCGCCGGTCCTCGCCGCATCATTGAAGAAATGAGCAAGCTGCAGCAATACACGTTCGTGTGTGCGCCGAGCCCGTTGCAGTGGGGGGCCACTGCCGCGCTGGATGTGAACATGACGCCGCATATTGAGGACTATCGCAAACGCCGGGATCTGGTGGTACAGATGCTCGGTGGTGTGACGGAACTGGCCACGCCGGGCGGTGCGTTCTATGCCTTTCCAAAGGTGCCGGATCGGCTGGGTATCGCCGCAAGCAAGTTCATCGAGCGGTGCCTGGAAAAGAGCGTGCTTGTGATACCTGGCAACGTTTTCTCCGCACGAGATACGCATTTTCGGCTGTCATACGCGACCGACGAGCGCAACATCGTTCGGGGGCTGGAAGCGATCGTGGCCGTCATGAAGTCTTAGGCGGGCGTTGTACGGCAGCAGCTATCCCTGCACTGCGACCCGCCGACTCAGCCCGTGAGAGAAAGGCCATTGTTCCACCACCGCTGGAGCGCGTCGGACGAGCGGGCGCATTCTGCGAAATCTCTCGCACGATCAGGACGATGACAACCAAGACAGCGATTCGCAGCAGCAGTCGTTCGATGCGGTCCATGATTTTTTCCATCGCCAGGAAAGAGTTGAGAGGTAGTAAACAGGGTGATGCCCAAGATGAACCCGAGCAGTGGTTCGCGATGAATCGGAAAGAACCGTGCCCTGTTTGGTCGTCCACAATGCGAACACTGGCCCCCTGCACAGTAAAAAAAAGGGGAGCATTCGGCACCGAACACGCAGCACTCACGCGGTGAGAAAAACTTCTCCAATCTGCCTCCGAATTCACCGAGACCCTCACTCACTCTTCATGCTCCTGCGTAAGTTTCTTGTAGCCGCCATGATCTGCGGACCCATTTTGTTTTAGGGGAATAGAAATGACAGCAGACGCATGCGGTAACGGGCGGCGGAACGATGGCCACACTTTCACGTCCGCGCCAAATGGCAGCGAGCAGCGACCTGTGGTGCGTGATTTTCAGGCAACTTGCCCGAATTGCGGCCGCCAGATGACGCGGGACAACCGGAACGAGCGGCACCTGACCTGTTCATCCTGCGGCAATCACCAGCACATTGATGTGCTCGGGCCCACGGCGTCTGCACGCCAGGCCGATGCACTCCATGATCGCGGGCTGGATCGCTTGCTGAACACAATCGCTCGCTGATCGAGCGAACGCGATGCCAGAATCAGGTGTCACCGCAGACTTTCCGGCACAGGTGATGGTGTGTATGGCATCGCAAACATACCACGCACTACGGTGGGTCGCTGCAGGCCGACCACGCGAGAGCACTGCACGCCCAGCACCGGCACGCGCACCCCGCCCCACGGACCCGCGAGCATTGTGCCCGTGATCACCATCTCGCACCGAATCGCCGCGTCATCCTGCTTTGGATAGTTTGGGTCATAGATGCGGATCGAGACTGCGTCATTGGTGCGCCCGCTCGTGCTATCGCGGGCCGCGTCATAGGCGAGCACCTGGTGATTCTCCCACGGCAAACCAATGCGCCCGCGTGCCTCGGTGTTGCTCGCGTGGCGATTGAACACCAGTCCAAGCACCACCGGTTTTCCTTCTGCGAGCGTCGCCCGGATGTTGCCGAGTTCGCAGAGCGACATTGTTCGGGTTCCCAGTAGAGGGGCATCGGTGCGTCCGCCATCATCCGGCAGTGACATCCACCGCCCAAACTTTGTTGCCTGCTCCAGCCCCCGCCCGAGCGAGGTGAGCTGCCGCCCCTGTATGTAGTCAAACCATGCTCCGCCACCTTCGGGCTCTCCCTTCACAGGCGGCTTGTCGCGCGTCGGAGGTTTTTTGCTTGCAAGGAATAGATCCGCCGCGGCAAATGACATTCCGCCGCAGAGTCCGAACGTCGACGGCGCGCCGAGCTTGTTCTCCAGCCCGCCCAGCGAGAACGGAATCGGCGAGCCGGTGAAGTGATTGACAAACGCGAAGCCGTTGGCGGAGGGGCGGAAGGTGCGAATGTCCGGCACGCTCACATCAGCTCGCGGCGGCTGCACCGCAGTCCCTGCCGCACAAGCTAGGGCCGTCGTCAAGCCGCAGATTCGCAAAGCCCGTGGAATCATCCCTGAAGTGTAACGCCCTTCTCCCCTTTCCTTTACCTCGCCATCCCTTTACGCCTCCACGCCTTCCCTCTACCCTCACCCATGCCACTCACCCGCGACCAACTCGCCATCCGCGCTTCCAAGGAACTCCGCGACGGATATATCGTCAACCTCGGCATCGGTATGCCCACGCTGGTGGCCAACTACATCCCCCCCGGCATGGATGTCTGGCTGCAATCCGAGAACGGCTTGCTCGGCATCGGGCCGTTTCCCAAAGATGCCGATGTGGATGCCGACCTCATCAACGCTGGCAAGCAGACCATCACCGCCCGCAGCGGTTCGAGCTTTTTCTCCTCCAGCGACTCCTTCGCCATGATCCGCGGGGGCCATATCGATATGTGCATCCTCGGCGCCATGCAGGTTTCCCAGAGCGGCGATATCGCCAATTGGATGATCCCCGGCAAAATGGTCAAGGGCATGGGAGGCGCGATGGACCTCGTCGCGGGTGTCAAGAAAGTCGTCGTCGTGATGGAGCACAACGCCAAAGACGGCGGCTTCAAGTTCGTCAAGAGCTGCAACCTGCCGCTGACGGGGCAGAAGTGCGTCAACATGCTGATCAC
>JBKJOD010000334.1:0-3661 GCA_046593245.1 Phycisphaerales bacterium | reverse complement strand
GGTTGAGTTTCTCCGCACATCCCTCGCACCGGCGATGGGAGAAGCCGTGGCGTGCGGATACGCAGACCTGCTCGCGCCTGATGAGGCAGAGCGTTCATCGCAGGCGATTGAAGAGTGACTATCACTTGGGTGGGAATCCTTCAGGCATCCACTCCGGAAGGTTCTTGATCGAGTTTCGTGCCGCGTGCGAGGTCGGTACACCCCACTGCTCAAAGAACGGCCCGAGATTCTTCCCAGTCGCGCGGCTGAATCGCACCATCCACTGATCCCGCTTGTCGGAATCCTCTTTGGGTCGCTCGGCAGCCGGCAGATCGCGATACTCTGCAAATACCTTCATGAATGTCTCCCAGCCAAACGCCTCCCGCAGCTGGCAATACATGAACAGAGCCAAGAACGGATCTTTCCGCCACGCATCCGAGCGAGCCGGGCTGTCCGGCTTGGCGGTGTGCAGACCGATCTTGCGATCACGATCCTTGAATGCTTCGTGGCCGCTGCTGGGTTTGGCGCCGCAGACCTTTTCCAGAATGTACATCGAGAAGAGATTGCACGTCACCTCAGTCGTGCCGCCAAACGTCCACATCCCATCCTGATGATTATGGCCGAGTTCGTGGAAGAGCCCCCACTGTCCCTGCTTCATCTTCTCCACGCTCACCATCGCCGGTGCCGCATCCAGATGCGTCATGATCGGATAGCCCGAGTGCATGTATCCCGCGGAGATCTGCACATCCGCCACGTACCGCTCCGGCCGGATACGCTCGTGCGGACGGCAGGCGAGATCGGCCGCGGCGTCGAGAACTTCATTCCAAACCCTGAGTACCGGCTCGGGATCGTCCAGATCGCGGATCACCGACGATGGAACACTGAGAATGACCTTGTCGGTGGCGAGTTCTGCCCACGGGCCGGGCGCAGCGCGAATCTTCTCACGCCATTCGGTAACACTCGTTTGTCCCAGCACAAATAGCGGTGCTTCGACCGCACCGGAAATCTTGACGCGAAATGGTTTCCTCAGTCCGCTCTTCTCGGGCACATCCACATAAAGCAGCCCGCCGAACGGCGTAACGTGCCGACCGCTCGGCAGATTCATGTTGAACGAGAACGCGACATCTGGCAGTCGCTTCCACTCCTCTTTGTTCCAGAGCTCATCCCTGTGACATCCGAATCGCAGTTTGAGCGTGTCCGTTCCCTGGACGTTCGGCTCTCCCCCGATGAACTCGAAGCTGACGGGCTCACCGGGAATCGCATACAGCCCCAGCGAGTGCCAGCCAAGCACGGCAGGATCGATAAGGACTTCGCGTGTCACGCGCGCCGTTTCGTTTGGCACCGATCCAGGAAAGACACTCGCCGCAGGATGGGCATGGCTCGCCCGTGAGGGAGACTGCATCATCGTCATCAGATCAAACGCGAGCAGGATGCGACGCAACGGTTCCTTCGTGGAAATCGGGTTCTTCTCCGAAGGAACCAGCTTGTCTTTCATCTCGACGAGCAATCGCTCCAGGCGTGGACGCAGGGTTTCATCGCCCGAGGGCAACAGCTTTGCCGCTTCCGTCACCGTGCTCACCGCCTGCTCAATTTGGGCCGCATCCATCGTGCGCTTCTTCGCTTCCTGGTCTACCAGTGCATCGAAGGCTCGCCCGGCGTGCAGCAACTCCGCGGGAGCGTTGCGGGCCACATAGCGATCCGGTTTGTCGTCTTCGGTGACAAGCGATGTCCAGCAAACTCCCGCGTCCTGCAGCACGCGGCTGAAACCGTGCATGAACATCGGCAACCCGCCGTGCGACTGTTGCCACCCCCACCCTGTCTGAGCAATCAGCACGCCCTCGCCCCGACGCACGATCTCGCTGATCTTGACCGCTTCTTCCATTGACGGATCAAAGCCACCGCCGAACACCAGCACATCAACTTCCTCGGCCCGCACCGCCCAGTCCTTCGTGGTCATGCGGACAGTCGCGATCGGATAACCAACATCAAAGCCCTCGGACTTGATTGCCACAAGCCCCACGCGCGGATTGCCCGCGGGACCCGCCTTCGCCGCCCATCGGATGGAATTGCCGATGAGGCGGCGGGTATCTCCCTTGTCGAACTCCGCGGGATCAACGTATCCCGTGTGCGCGAACGCAACAAAGCGTCCCTCGCCGAGCACACCCGCCGCGACAATTGGCGCGCGAGCCTTGGCCACACGACCCGTGACCACCGGCACGGCATCATCCCCCCACACCGCAAGAGAACCCGGAATCCCAGGCGAGCCGATCTCGTCCACGCCATCCAGCAGTGCCTTGACGACCGCGCTGTTGAGCGTCCGTACCGGCGTCGGGCGCGTCCGGGTCGTCGGCTTGGCGAGCGGCTGCGGCTGTTGGCGAGTCGCCGGCGCAGCCATCGTGCCGCCCGTTATGAACGTGGCAGCACCGAGGACGAAGAGTCGCTGCATCCACGCGGACATGACGAAACTCCATTGACGTACTGGGGATCCGGTTTCGTTCCAATCGTACGAGTTCCCGACTGTCGGCACCAACCGCCCATCAGAAGGAACCTCTACGCATCACAAGGGGGCTGCCAAGCACAAAAAGAAAAACGGCACCGTGCAAGCCGGTGCCGTTTCGTCAAGTGGGCAGGGCCGGACTTGAACAACCCCACGAATCAGCGGAATGCGCTAAGTTCCGCGGCACGCGCACCGGAAAGCGCACCACAGCAGGCCGAAGCTTCCCCCACTCACCCAACCGATCCGGACTTGGTAGAGGTCGGCGCGGCTTGGGACGCCTTATCTCCGGCCCTGCGGGCCGGCATCATGGCGATCGTCAGGGCGGGGACGATGGGAGGGGGAGGCACCACGGTTTAGTTCGAGGCAAGTGGCTGATGGTGACCGAGTCTTCCCAGCGGGGGGACTCGATGTACTGCAAGGCGGACTGACGGCTTGCATGGGTGCTGAATACCTCGACGCGGGCTCATGCGGTTAGTGGTGGTACGACAGTTGTGATGACGGCTGAAGCGGCCAATCGCAGGAAGTCATTCTCCGCAAACCGCTGTCGGACAATGCTTTAGCGATCAGACTCAACATTCCCACACTTTGCACTTGATCGGCATCCGTTTGGATGTAGACTCGGGGTATGAGTTCGGACTTTGAACGGATGTCGATTCCACGCCAAGACGGGGCCGATTCCGCGCGCTTAGAGGCCCTGACGCGGGCCATTTCCGCGATCGAGCGGCGGGAAGGCACGGAGCGGGTTGCACGATCCGTGGACCTTGGCTGGAACACGGTTCACGCGGATTCCGCCGCGGTCGATGCCCTCCGCTTCGGTGGCGTGCATGAATGGTTTGAGCCAGAACCCGCGCCGGGATCGTCCGCACTCTACCCCGCCCCCCCACTCGCCGCGCTGGCGCACGCGGCTCGGTCGCTGCTGCTCACAGATGGCTGCGATCCGCACGCCAAGCGCAACCGTCCCATCGTTTGGGTGGGTCGCGCGTGCTGGCCGAACCCGACGCTACTGAGCGGTGAAGTCATCGCGCGCAGTATCTGGGTCGATCCGCCAGAGGCCCGCTCGCGCTTCTGGACCATCGACGTGGCGCTCCGGTGCCCGTCGGTGCTGGCCGTCATCGCCGACGGGAGCGGGCTGGACATGGCGGGGTCACGCCGGTTGCAACTCGCCGCGGAGTCTGGCCGCACCAT
>JBKJOD010000241.1:0-7046 GCA_046593245.1 Phycisphaerales bacterium | reverse complement strand
TGAGGAACTGGCGACCGTCATGCTGCCCGTGTGTTTGCCTTTGTCTTTCGCCTTCGCTTCTTCAGGCTGAAGGCCATCAGCAATGCCTTTCTCTTCTTCACGCTCGCGCGGTAGACTCAATGCATCATGAAGCCGCACCCTCTAATCCGCAAGACGATCAAGTGGGGCGGAGCGGTGGTGACGGTGTTGTTGGTGGTGGTGTGGGTTGGGAGCGGGTGGTGGACGGTCTCTTGGGTCTCGCCAAAGAGAATGGCGTCGATCTCTTATGGAAGTTTGAGAATGTCGAGCCTCGGCCAACCTTCCGTGAATCGTCTCGTTGGCTGGATCGGTGGATACGTTCCACAGCCCATGTGGGGAACATGGCAATGGCGATGCGATAAGCAAGTTCTTCTGGTGGGCATTCCACTCTGGGTGTTCCCTTCGATGGCGCTCGTTCCCACTGCTGTCGCCTGGCGTCTGGACACCCTCGCCCGCCGCCGCGCTCGGGTGAATCTCTGCCCGAAGTGCAACTACGACCGCACCGGCCTCGCGATCGGCGCGGTATGTCCGGAGTGCGGCGCGGGGCGGTGAGTTGTTGAGGGGCGTGCGTCTGCGGGCGCGCGGGGCCGCTCGGGGAGTGAGCGGCGTGGGTGGATCGTTGAGCGGTGGGACTCAACTCCTGAGCGGCTCCGCTCGCTTCTTGAGCGGCTGCGTTCACTTCTTGAGCGGCGACGCTCAGCTCTTGAGCGTCGCCGCTCAATCGTTGAGGCGGACCCGTGCGTGGGGCGAATACGCGATTCGGCGGCCGGGAACGCGGATTTTATTGTGACGTGCGGGATTTCCGTGCTGGGCGTGGTCCCCGCTTTTGGCGATCCTCTTCTCCGCGCCTCTGCGTCTGTGCGGTCAATCTGTTCTCGCCGAAAATATTTTGTGCCGTCTGTGATGTCTGGACTGAAGTTGAGGATTGAACCGGCCGAACTTGGTGTGCGGTGGCGTGTGCGTTGTGTTCTGTTCGCGCACTCGTCCATCGATTTTTCCGCCGCGTGTTGCCGAGCCATGGGCACGCGGCCTCACACCTTGTCAGGAGAACGAACATGGCTATTTTGACGAACGCGAAGCTTGAGAATCTGGAGTATTTCGAGTCGCACAATCCAGTTTGGGTGGCGAACGCTGTGGCCGTGGGCCTGACCACTTCGGCGACCACGGACCTGGCGGCGAAAATCACCAAGGCCCGCACCGCGTACAACGCGCTGATCGTGGCGCGCAATGCCGCCAAGACCGCGACACAGAACTGGTACGACACGTACGGCCAGATGGCCGCGCTGGGGCGCGATGACATCCGCACCATCAAGGCCTTCGCGGATGCGTCATCGAATCCGCTGGCGATCTACAACCTCGCACAGGTCGAGCCGCCCGCACAACCCGGCCCGGCCCCGACGCCCGGCACGCCGGAGATGTTCAATGTCACGATCAATCCCGCCAGCGGCGATCTCACGCTCAAGTGGAAGTGCATCGGCGATGGCAACGCGGTGTATCTGGTCTCGCGGCAGTTCGCGAATCAGAGCGCGCCGACGTTCGTCACCGCCGTCGGCGGCAAGACCTTCACCGACACCACGCTCGGCGCCATTACCGGCGCGTCGCTGCCGGTGAGCTACTTCGTCACCTGCCAGCGCGGCATGACGAGCGGCGCGACCGCCAGCGTCACCGTGCGGCTCGGGTCCGGGAGTGGCGGCGGCGGGTTCTCGGTTGTTGAGAACGCGCCGATGGCTTCCATGAAGATGGCGGCGTAAAGACAGTTCGGAGGCGCAGGGGCGTGGCCCCTGCAACCCCAAAAGGCAAAGACGGAAAACCCAAGTCACACGCTCACGCTGCCCCCGGTCTGTTCGACGGGGGCTGCGTGCGTTCTGCCTTCTTTGCATCCTGTCTTTCGCCTTTGGGGGTGCCGGGGGCGGAGCCCCGGCAGTTCGGACAATCTTCGGGATACACCGGGGTCGCGATGGAAAAGCTCCCTCAATCCGGCTGCTCTTCCCAATTTGGCATGTGAACGGGATGTTCCTACCCTTCTCCCCCTATGGGCAAGACCCGCGAAATCAAGAAGCGCATCAAGGCCGTTGGCAACATCCGCCGCATCACCAAGACGATGCAGATGATTGCGACCAGCAAGTTCGCACGCGCCCAGCAGAAGGCCACGGCGACCAAGCCGTACACCGAGGGCGTCTTCGAGCTGGTCCGCGAGATCGCGGCCAATCTCGCCGCGGGCGGCAGCGATGTCTCGCATCCGCTCATCTCCGGGCCGGTCGAGGGGTTCAAGCCGGGCGCGAAGCCGGTGACGCTGATCCTCACCTCCGACCGCGGGCTGGCCGGGCCGTACAACGGCTCGATCCTCCGCACCGGCATGGGGCACCTGCGCAGCTATCCCGGGGCCCGCGAGGGCGAGGTCGAGATCGTCGGCCGCAAAGGCGCGGCGTTCCTCCGCTTCAACAACGTCAACACCACCAAGCAGCACGCTCTGGGCGACAAGCCCGAGTATCGCGAGATCGAACGCATCGCGCAGAGCTTCATCGAACGCTTCACCAAGGGCGAGATCACCTCGGTGCACGTGGTGTACATGAAGTTCCTGTCCGTCGGTCGGCAGAAGCCGATGTCCGTGCAGTTGCTCCCGCTGCAGCCGCCGAAGGATGCCAAGGGTGGCACTGGCGGCTCGCCCGCCAGTGGTGCTGCAACTCCGGCCGTTGAATACGAGTTCAGCCCCCCGGCCGAGCAACTCCTCAACTCCCTGCTTCCCGCGGCCATCAAGAGCACGCTGCTCCAGGCCATCAACGACGCCATCGTCAGCGAGCACATCGCCCGCATGGTCGCGATGAAGTCCGCCACCGACAACGCCGGAAAGATGGGCAAGCGACTGACCCGCCAGTACAACCGGGCCCGCCAGGCCCAGATCACCACGGAACTGACCGAGATCATCTCGGGTGCCGCGGCGCTGGAGTGAGCGGAAGGGATCGAGGGATCGGGGGACCGAGGGATCAAGACAAGGCAAAATGCAGAAGACCCCGCACACGCGGGGTCTTTTTTTATTCCCTCGATCCCTCGATCCCTCGATCCCTATTTCCCCTTCCTCGCCTCTTCCTTGCTGATCGTCTTCCAATGCCCATCCGCCTGCACCGCGTGCTTGGGCTCATCTTTCTTCCACGAGTTCCGTGTGTCCGTGAAGATGTCGGTGTAGAAGAGGAAGAGACGGCCGCCGGTGATGCGGAAGGCCTTCGGGTCGATCTCGACTTTCTTGCCATCCACCATCGCCCACGCGCACCAGCCGCCGTAGGCGGGCTCGTACTTGGCCGGGTCGTTCTTGAACGCGTCGAGGTTTGCCTGCGTGGCGAAGTGATACTCCACGCCCCGGTAGGTGTATGAAAACTTTGCGTCGCCCTTCGCTGGCTTGCCGCCGCCTTCGGGGAAATACGCGACCGGGTCGTAGCCCTCGATCGCAAGCGCTGCCTTGCCCGCGTCGTGCTTGGGCAGGTTGTAGTCCTTGGTTTCGCGCGGCGTGTTCGGGTCTTTCGCGTCCGGCGCGGGCATGGCCGGTGCGGGCATCGCGGGCTTCTCCATCGGCTTTTCAGCGGGCTGCGCGAGGCAGACGCTGGTGATGGATGTGAGTGCGATCGCGGCGATAAACAAGCGTGAGCGGGTCATGGGTGAGTTCCTGTGCCAGAGCGAGCGGGCAAAAGTGGCGGACCGACGATCACGGCTCGCGCCGCAGTTCGCCGATCGTGTTCGCCTGTTTGGATGCCGCGTTGCTCGGGTGGTTTCGCCGCGCCGCGATTACTTCGGCTGCTTGAGCCAGCGATCCAGGAACGCCCGTTCCTGCTCCTGATACTTCTCGAAGGCGGCGTGCAGCTTGGCAGTCATCGCGTCGATGGTCTTCGAGTCAACGCCGGGGCGCTTGGACATCGCATCAAGCGCTTCGGATGCGGCCCGCAGGCCGCCGACCGCGTCGCTGTACTGCCGCACGGAGTTGTACAGCAGCTCGTTCTCCAGTTCCTTCTTGGTCGGCTGATACAGCAGCCGCCACGGTGAGGCCCGAACCTCGACCGTCGTGAGCTTGAGCTGCTGGGCCGCGAGCGACGCGTCCGCGATCATCTCTTCGAGCTGCGGCTTGTTCTTCGCCACCAGCATCTCAACATCCTTCGCCGTCGCTTTCGCGCTCTCCATCGCCTCGCGACCCTGATCCAGCAGCGCGGTGACTTTCGCGGACCACTCGCCATTCACACGGTCCGTGACGTCCTTGATGTTCTTGACCACCGCGTCGATCGAGGCACGGTTGTCGTCCACCACCGCGCGGCTCTTGTCGATCAGCTTCCTCGCATCTTCCACGCCGTCCTTCACGGCTGTGGCGATATCTTTGAGGTTCGTAACAATCGAATCGAAGGACTGCGATCCTTTCTCCACCCGTGCGATCACATCCGCGATCTGCTGGCTCCAGACCGGCCACCGCTCGCGGGCATCGGCGGTGATGGCCTTCGCATCGGCCACGGCCGCGCCGGCGTTGTCCATAATCGTGTTGATCCGCGGCTCCACATCGGCGGTGATTCGATCCACCCGCGCCAGGATCGACTGAAACTTGGCGTAATCCGATGGCGCCAGAAACCCCGGCGGGCCCAGCCGTCCGAGGATCATGTCCCCGTTGTGCAGCCGCTGCGGCGGCCCCTGAAACTGCACGCCCGCCGTCTCCATCCCCGTCAGCGAGATGATGTTGATCGAGCTTCCCGAGCCCAGCAGCGGCTTGAGAAGCTGCACATCCGCGTCCGAGTACAGCGTGTACTTGGTGGGAATCTGGATGGTGACATCAACAAAGTCCGGCTCGCCGGAAATCTCGCTGTCGTGAATCTTCGCCGCTGTCACACGCCCGACGCGCTGCCCGCCGAGCTTCACCGGCGCGCCCGAGTCCAGCCCCTCCGCACCGTCAAGAATGCTGAAACGCACGATGTACTCGTGCTTCTTGATGAACGCATCGCCCAGGTTGCTCATCACGATGATGACGACCATCACCAGTGCCAGCGCGGCCAGCACGAAGAGCCCGGCAAGCACGTTGTTCCTGGATCCGCGTCCGATCGCCATGGTCTGTCCGCCGCTGCGTTCCCCGATCCCCGTTCAACGCCACCAGCGTAGCGAGTTTGTTCGCGCCGTGCCTCATGGAACGGTGCTTCACCCGACCCGCGTTGGCTCGATGCTCGGCCCCGTCGGCTTGCTGGAGACGAGGTGGCCAAGCAGGTCCTCGGCATAGCTGGTCGCGGCCTTGCGCTCGGTGATCGGCCCTTCGGCGTCGCCGCGCAGGAACTGCCGAACCAGCCGCCGATCTTCGGACATGCCGAGCGCCTCCTCAGCGGTGGTGTGGCGCAACTGGTCGAACACCTCCCGCGGCCCCTGCATCAGCACCTTTCCCTTGTCCAGCATCACCATCCGATCCGCGATGGTGAACGCCGAGTCCATCTCGTGGGTCACCACCACGCTGGTCACGCCCACCTTCTTGGTCAGTCCGATGATCAGCCGATCGATCTCCGCGCTGGTGACAGGGTCCAGCCCCGCGCTGGGTTCGTCGTAGAACAGAATCCGCGGGTCAAGCGCGAGCGCCCGCGCCAGCCCGGCCCGCTTCTTCATGCCGCCGGAGATCTGCGCTGGAAACTTGTCCGCGTGCTCGCGCAGACCGACGAGTTCCAGCTTGATCTTCACCATGATGTCGATGGTGCCCGGGTCCAGCTCGGTATGCTCACGCAGCGGCAGGGCGACGTTCTCCGCTACCGACATGGAGTTGAAGAGCGCGCCGGACTGGAACAGAATGCCGAAGTTCTTCCGGACCTCGTCCATGCCCTCGGCGCTCAGTTTTGCGATGTCCCGCCCGAACAGCTCGATGGAGCCGCCGTCGATGTCATACGACCCGATCATGCAGCGCAGCAGCGTGCTCTTGCCGCAGCCCGAGCCGCCCATGATGACCATCGTCTCGCCCGGATACACATCAAACGTGACGGCATCCAGCACGGTGCGCCCGTCGAATACCTTCTTCACATCGCGGCAGGAAATCACCGCCTCTTCGACGGGCGATGGCTGTGCGGCTGGAGTCGCGGCTTCGGGCATGGGCAGAGGGTATCGAACGCGGAGCCCCCGCGTCAGTGCCCGGGTGTGTCCGTCGCGGGTGCCGGGTCGGCCGGCTTCGCCGCAGGATCAGCGGGAGCGTGCTCAATGCCGCTGGTCGGAGCGCCCGGCTTGCTCGGCGGGGGCGGGGTGTATCCGAACGGCTTGCTGGTGAGCTTGCGTGCCTCGTTTGGGTCCAGCAGCCAGACTTCCCGGCCGTCCAGCGTGACCACGCCCAGGTTCAGCAGCGTCTGCTGCGAGTTGCTCCCGGGCTTGTTCTGCCCCATGAGCGTCGGGTCCATGGAGATCATCACCAGCGCGGATCCCTGCGCAAACTTGGCCGGAAGCGGGAATGTCATCTCGCCCGGGCGTCCGTTGTATGTCCCGCCTCGCTGCTGTTTGGAGGCCTTCCCCATCTCCATCGCCATGGTCACGGTTTCCCACACGTTCTCCGGCATCTTCTGGTACGTGCCGGCTGTGGCGTGGTAGTTCGTGACAAAGTCGCGGAGCATCTCGTCGGTCACCGCCGCGGACACCTTGGGCGTCAGCATCGCCCGCGCTCCCTGCATGTCCCCCTTCTCTACCGCGGACATTGTCTGTCCCATGGGAACGAAGAACTCCTTGCCCACCTGCGAGCTCACCTGGTTCGCGCCGATCAGCAGCGCGATGATGGCGACGGTCTGGAACAAGCCGAGAACGATCGCCGTCACCGCGATGCCCGTTCCGGTCACCCGTCCGGCGGAGCGTGCGATGAAGAAGATCGCCAGTCCTCCGAGGATCGCCGCGAACGCGCCCGGCCCGGGCACGATGCAGAAAATACATCCCATGACCGAAACGACCAGAGCCATGATCGCCAGCACGCTCGTGCGGCTGGGCGTCGGGTCGATGAAATCGCCTCCGGCGCCGCCGCCGCCGTACTGGGTGCCGGTTCCGCCGAGAGTGTC
>JBKJOD010000221.1:0-27555 GCA_046593245.1 Phycisphaerales bacterium | reverse complement strand
ACTTGGTCTTCCACACGCGGGATCCGCACTTGCGGCGTTTGGTGGCCCACTTGATCTTCTTGCGAATCATCTGCGGCATGAAGCGGCTCCTGAAATCGGGTGAGAGAAGGCGATCGCTCGGAAATGCGAGGGTGATAAGGGTATCAGGGGGCGGCGGGGACGGAAGGCGATGCAAGGATTCCCAACAATGGCTGTTGGGCCGAATGCGGGCATGTTCGGGCGGCGGCGGTCGGACTGGGGGTTGGGGCTGTGGGCGTTCGAGACGGTTTTTCAGGAGGTCAGCGGTGATGAGTCAATCTGAGCGTGATGCGGTGGCGGCGATCTGTCTTCTGGCTGCGTTTGCCGATGGCGAACCCGACGAGAAGGAGCGGAACCGCATTCGCACCGTGATGGATGGTCTCTCCACCGACGCTGGAAGCGCGGGTGCTGGTGTTTCCAACCAGGTGTACCAGCGCGTGATCTTCAAGCAGACCGACGCCGCGCGGGAGGCGGCGCAACTCTCGTCGCCCGAGATGAAGAAACTGGCGTATGAGATGGCGGTGAGCGTGTGCGATGCGGATGGGGTTTCAAGCCCCGCCGAGCAGGCGTTTCTGGCATCGCTCGCCGGCGCGTGCGGGGTTTCGGCGGCAGACGCGGCAAGCTACGTGCAGCAGGTGGATCTCATCACCGATGCGCCCGTCGGCGAGGCGAGTGGTGGGAATGCATCCGGATTGGGTGTCACTGGTGGCGCGGGCGGTGCGGCGGCCGGTATCGGTGCTGCGGGTGCCGCGCTTGGCGGTTCATCGAAAACGCACGGGAAGCTCCCGGATGCGATGGAAAAAGAGATCGACGGCTCGATCGCGAACTACGCGATTCTGAACGGTGCGCTGGAACTTCTGCCGCAGGGCTTGGCGTCGGCCGCGATCATCCCGCTGCAGATCAAGATGGTGTACGAGATCGGTAAGCGCTACGGCTACACGCTGGACAAGGGGCACATCAAGGACTTCCTCGCCACGGCGGGTGTGGGGATGACTTCGCAGGTGGTGGAGAGCTTTGCGCGACGGCTGGTGGGTGGGCTTCTGGAAAACGTCGCGGGCCGCGTGGTTGGGCGTGGCCTGGGGCACATGGTCGGGAACCTCGGACGCACGGCCACAGGCGGCGCGTTCACGTTCGCGTCCACCTACGCGCTTGGTCAGGTGGCGCGCCAGTACTACGCCGGTGGCCGAACGCTATCAGCGATCGACTTGCGAACAGCGTTCACCAAACAGGTGGCGGCGGCGGAAGGGTTGTATGGCCAATACAAGCCGAAGATTGAGGAGCAGGCCCGGAGGGTGAACCCGATGCAGCTACTAAGCATGGTGCGCGGGGGATGATCGGTCGCCGCACGGAATCGGTCAGGGGTTCGGGCTTGGGAAACTTCGAATGACATATTGATGTGGCGGGATTGACGCCTGACATCCGATTTCGTGGTAGTCTTGTCACTGGTGACGTTTGGTGTGCGCGGCAGACGACGCCAGATGTCCCCAGAAGACGAGTATTGGAGCGCCGGATTCATCCGTGCGTACGTTCGGGAAGGTCGTCGAACTTCATGCGGCGCAGGGGCGCGGCAGGGAGCTGCAGTGTCTGCCGAAAAGCGAAGCCCACTTGACAGGATTTCGACGTGGCCGCCCAGCCCGGGGCGGTCGCTTGTGGCGTGGTGGTCGGTGACGATCATCGCCGTGGTGGGCGCGGCGATGGTGGGTTTCGGGGTGTGCGAGATACTCGAGAACAGTGGCAGAGGCGGCGCAACAGTGATGTTGTCGCGGCTCTACGTCGTCGGCTGGGTGCTCGCCGTGATCTGCGGGGTGGGCGCGCTGTTTGCGATTCGGCGACTGCGCGGCATGTTGCTGCAGATGCAAGAAAGCGAGCAGCGGTTCCGAGTGATCGCGGACGCGACGCCGGCGATGGTGTGGACAAGCCGTCCCGACGGTGAGTGCGACTATTGCAACCGCGCTTGGTACGAGTTTATGGGAGATGGCCCGCAGGGCACGCTCAGAGAACGATGGGCGGCGGCGATCCACCCGGACGATTTGAAGGCCTGTCGCGATGGGTATGCAGCCGCGATCGCGGAGCATCGGGACTATCGCTGGGAGTTCCGCCTGCGTCGTCACGATGGAAACTATCGCTGGGTGCTGAGCTTCGGTGCCCCGCGCGCGGCCCCGGACGGCTCGTTTGGCGGATACGTGGGCATGTGCGTGGACATCAGCGAGCAGCGCGCAGGGGACATGAAGCTGCGGGAAGCGGTGGCGCGATACGAGACGCTTGCGAAGCTCGCGCCGGTGGGCATTTTCCAGACCGCGGCCGACGGCAGTTGCCTGTACGTGAACGATCGGTGGTGCCAGATGGCGGGGCTTACCGAGCAGGAGGCGGCGGGAGGCGGATGGGTTCATGCGATTCACCCGGAAGATCGCGAAGAGACCCGCCGCAAGTGGTACGAGGCCGCGGGCAAGGGTGAGGAGTATTACCACGAGAATAGATTTCTGCGCCCCGACGGAACAGAGCTGCGCCTGGTCGCCCGCTCGCACGCGATGACGGATTCCAACGGGAAGGTGACCGGCCACCTGGGAACCTGCACCGATGTAACGGCCTTGAAACAGGCGGAGGAGCAGTTACGGGCCGCGCTGCGTCAGCAGGCGGCGACGGCGGGACGAGAGAACCTGCTGCGGCGTGAGCTGGACCACCGCGTGCGGAACAATCTGGCATCGCTGCTTGGGCTGATCCGGTTGAGTGAAGAGTCCTCGCTGGATCGGCGTTCAACGATTGACCGGCTTCGTACCGCCGTGCGGACGATGAACGACTCGCACGAGTTGATCTCCCGCGCGCACGGTGAGCCGGTGGGTCTGGACATGATGCTGCGCCAGCTGCTACGGGGCGCGATGTCGCGCGGGCCGGATCGCGTGGCGGCCTCTGGGTCGCCGGTGTTTGTGAACCCCGAGCGGGTGAACGCGCTGGCGATGACACTCCAGGAACTGGCGACCAACAGCATCAAACACGGCGCTCTCTCTGGCCCGACGGGGCGGATCGACATCCGCTGGGGCGAGAATGCGGAACATCCGGGGCGGGTGCGACTGGAGTGGAACGAGACCGGTGTTAAGTCACCCATACACCCGGTGGAAGGCACGGGACTGGCACTCATTCGCACGCTGGTGGCGATCGATCTGGAAGGGACGGCGGTGTTCGACTTCTCTGATGATGCGATAACCTGTGTGATCGACTTTTACCCAAGCGCCGGCGTTCGACCGGTGGCGATGTCCCATGGAGCGGTACCCTCATGATGATGATGACTTCAGTTGAACAGAATCCCGGCGCCGGGCGGGAAAGTGTGTGTGGGCTCCGGATCCTTGTCGCGGAGGACCAGTCGCTGGTGGCCGCTGAGATCGCCGGAACGCTTAGAGAAATCGGGCACACGGTGGTGGCCTGCGTGGGAGACGGCCAGGCCGCGGCGGATGCCGTGCGAGCCGGCGGGATCGATCTGGTGCTCATGGACATCAACATGCCCGGGCGAAACGGTCTGTCGGCCGCTGCGGAAGTGTTCCGCGAGTATCACGTTCCGGTGGTCATGCTGACGGCGTACTCGGATCGCGCGCTGGTGGAGGATGCACAGCACGCGGGCGTGTTCGGCTATGTCATCAAGCCCGCGGACCCGGACCAGTTGCGGGTGGCCATCGACATCGCCTATGCGCAGGCGCAGCAATCCCAACGCGGCGAGAGTGAGGCGAGGGAACTGGCCAAGAAGCTCGAAGACCGCAAGATTACCGAGCGTGCCAAGTGGGTGGTGGTGCAAAAATACGGCGTGGGCGAGACGGACGCGTGGGAGCTGCTGCAGAAGGCCAGCCGCGCGACCCGCTCCAAGCTCGCGGATGTGGCCGCCAGAGTGCTGGAAACCGGGGAGCTTCCCGGCGCGCCCTCGGTGCGACGTCGGCTGTGGAACGCGCGTCGGCCAGAGGGCGGCCCGGAGCAGCGGGGGCCGTCGGAAGATTGACAGACCAGTGCCCGGGGCCTGCGGAGCGCATCAGTGGCACGCGCCGGGCTGCGTGAACCAGCACCCGAGAAAGTCGAAGATGTCCTGCACGTTCTGCGTGCCGTCGTTGTTGAAGTCACCCGCGCCGGCGAACCAGTCGGTCAGAAAATCGAAGATGTCCTGCACCGAGATGCCGCCGCCATTCCAGTCGCAGGGGCAGTCCGGCGTGGTTCCGTACAGCTTGATCTGCCAGGAGTTGAACGTGCCGGTGACGCCAGAGCGCACATCGGAGACGCGCAGCGACCAGACGCCGTGCGAGCGCTCATCCCAGTGACGCACGGTGGTGAAGACGTAGTTGTTGTAGCCGCTGCTGAAGTCGTTCCGCATATCCGCCAGCACGCTGGATGAGCCCGAGGGCGAGGTCAGCACGACTCGCAGATCACCCAGCCGCGCGTGCGGCGCATTCAACGTCACCTGGACGCGCTCAACCGTGAGATTCGCGCTCACCACCGAAGCGGAGGCAATGCCCGCGGGCGAGTTATCCGGAATCGGAAGATTGATGGGAACCAGCGATGCCGTAGAGCGTTCTGCGCCGCGGAGGGTGAATGTCTGCGCGAGTGCCACGGCCGCGCCGGTGTTGATCGCACCAAACCCGTACTGGTAGTTCACAAATCGGCCCGCGCCATTTGCGACCCAACCCGCGTCGGCCGGATTCACACGCCGCGCTGAGCGGATCAGCACATGCTGCACATCGCGCCAGCCGAGATTGGGATTGGCTTGCAGCATGAGCGCAATCGCGCCCGCCGCGATCGGCGCAGAGGCCGATGTGCCGCCAAACCCGCTGGTGTATTGGCCGTTGCCGGTGGTGTCCGTGCCGCTGGCCGAATAGATGCCAGAGCCGCCGGAGCCAGCAAAGTCGTAGCTGGACGTGGTCACGAGCATGAGCGATGAGCCGGGCTCGGAGTAGGTGCTGGCGCGGTCGAGGTTGTCGATGGCGCCGATGGCGATGGAGTAGCGGTTGGATCCGTACCCGTCGTAGTCCACATGGTCCGAGTTGTTGAGCGCGCCGTTGCCGCAGGCCCACACGATGACCTCGCCCTTGCCGCCGCGCCCGGTGGTCACGGCTGCGTCCAGCGCGGCGAGCTCGATTGAAGACATCGGATAGATCGTTCCATTGTCCGCCGGGCCCCATGAGTTGGTCTTGATGGAGTTGAGTTCATTGTGAAACGCAAAGGCCGCGGCATTGTCGCTCTCAAAGCCGAAGTACAGCCGCGCGATGTGTGAGCCATACGCCATTCCCGCGCCGCCCTTGGCGTTGTTCGCCACCATCGCGACAAGTCCCGCCGATGCCGTGCCGTGATCGGAAGAGCCCAGATCCGGCTGGCTTGCACCGGGCTCGTAGTTGGCGCTCAGGTCCGGGTGGCCGATGTTGAAACCCTCGTCGATCACGCCGACGATCACGCCCGTCCCCGTGAAGCCCGCCATCCACGCGGGCAATACGTTGGTGCTCGCGGCGGGCGTGACGGTGTTATTCAGATACCACTGGCTGGGTACACCCGGATCGGTCGGAAGCCCGCGGGTGCGGAAGTGGTGCGCATCCAGATACGCCTCGTTCACGCGGGGGTCTGCGCGCAGCGAGCTGGCCAGCGCGGCCGCGTGACGCACGGTCGGAAGGTCGACCAGCCAGAAGCCCGCGAGCGGGGCATCGGCCGACCCCGCCGGTGTTGGCATCGCCCTGACGTTTCGCTGCGCGAGCAGTGCGTCGATCGGGCCGTTGTCGGTCGTGTGGACGATCACGCGAGCACGCACGCGAAACGTCGGCGCGGCCGCAGTTGCGGCATTCGCGGAGGATTCTGCGGCGTCTGGCGTTGCCAGCAGCAGAGTCTCAACGCCGCGCGAGATCGCGACATCCAGTTTCTCGGGCGCGGCAGCCGCGCCGATCGGCGCCGGTTGATCGGCGCGGACGTTTGCCACCAAGCCCGAAGTCCCACACGCCATTCCGGCGACCACCCCGATTGCTGCAACCAGCCAGCGTGTCTGGGCGGGTGTGCGTGGGCGGTGGTGGGGCGAAGTATGCGTCATGTGTGTAGATACATACGTCGGCCGCCGAGTGGGGGGTGCGTCGGTCGGGATGGCACTCCGCGAAGATGCTCTTCCGCCGCGCCGGGTTATGGGGCGATTGCGGCCCGGTTCGGGGCTCGGGAGGGAAGCGGGCGTGAGAAATCAGCAGCCGATCGGCTGGACGAACCAGCACCCGAGATAGTCGAAAATATCCTGGACACTCAGCCCGCCCCCGTTGAAGTCCGCCAGCGGACTGCCGGAGAACCACAGATTCAGGAAATCGAACATGTCCTGCACCTCAACGATGCCGTTGCCGTTGGTGTCGCAGCGGCAGGCAATCTTGGTGCCAGAGGCGGCCAGATTCGCCGTGTTGTTGCTCGTGACAGTTGAAGAGGTGATCGTCAGCGTCAGAATCAGATTCACGTTCGGACAAAGCGTCGAGGTGCTCGGAATGGTGAAGGGCGTCGGCGGTTGCGGCGTGGGTGTGGTGGTCGCGGGCGGGTTGTAGCTCAGTGTGGTTGAGCCGGTCATGGTCGCGGTGGTGCCGCTGGTGGTGATGCTTCCGGCGAAGGTCGAGGAGATGATCTGCGGATCCGCGGGAATGGTGCTGCCCGAGAACAAGATGGTGGGCGTGACGGTGAGCGTGCACGGAACGCTGAAGTTCCAGGTGTTCGCGCCGTTTGCGGTGAGTGTGCCGCGCTCGGGTGTGCCCGGCGTCTGCGCCGCGATGAGCGACGTGACGCTGATGGTTCCCAGCGGAAGCGAGATCGGAAACAGGAACGGTGCGGTGCAGCCGGGATTGATGGCGCAGAACGATTGATAGGTGAAGTTGTTCAGATTGGCCGCAGCGTCCAGAGGCCCGCTGGCGACAAGGTTTACGTTGAAGTCCTGCAGCACGCTGGTGTGCGCGCCGGGATCAATGCCGAGCTTGAACGTGCCGCCGGGACGGATGACAGGCGTGCCCGTGGATCCGGTGGCGGCGATGGTGCCCGAGATGTTTACCACATCGTTCTGCGTCGCGGTGAGCGTGCCGCACGGGCTGAAGATGGTCGCCAGTCGCTTGGTGCGCGTCCGCTCGGTGGCGATCTTGAGCGGATCGTTTTCGCCGACCATCGTGCCCGTGAACGGCGCGCTGGCGTTGAATGAATACGTCAGCGTGCTGGTGGGTTGGTTCACCGTGAACGCATACGCCGTTCCACTGGCGCGTGCGACACCCGTTGCCATCAGGACCGACGCGGCGAATGCTGATACGGCGAGGGTGCGGGCGATGCGTGTCGTTGGCATAAGGAATCCTGACGGCGTTGAGGACGAGACAACCAAGTGCAATCGCGCGAAACACAAGCTGCCCACTGAAGGTGGGCGATGCCAAAGGAATCGGCAGTGCAAAGGTACATCACGCCCCCATGCTGGCCACCACAGAGGCGATTGGCACCGCACGAATCTCGAACGAGGTACTCCAAACGGAAGCGTGATCGGACGCTGGGCGGGCGCGTTTGCAGTTCGCCCAGCCGCCGCCGCGAGGCGTGAGCGGGCGAAATTCCAAACTTGAAGAGCATCCAATCCGTCTATCCCCGTGTCCCAAGTCCATACGAACCAAGTACTCGAGTGCGTTTGACCCCCCCTGGCTCCCCCCTATGATCTTGACCCGCGTCGGTTCAGCGCACCCGGTGCGCACCCGATAGAGGAGGTCGGTTGTCGGTTTCGCCTCTGTAGCTCAGTGGTAGAGCGCACCCTTGGTAAGGGTGAGGTCGAGAGTTCAAATCTCTCCAGAGGCTTTCGGGTTTCAGTTTTCACCTGTCTGCGTGCTTGCGGCGCAATAACCCCTATTTGGGTGTATATCTCTCCCAAATGCCACCCGGGTGTTTCTAGCAAAAGAAGCATCTTCGGGAGTTGCGGGGGCAAAGATCGGGTGGAATGGGGATCGGGCGGGTGCATTTGGCTTCGGCCAATTTGGCTTTTGTCCCGGGCCGGTCAATGATCCCCACCCCGGGGCCGGATTCGTGTCGGTTGGCAGTGCTGCCTCCGATTGCGAATGGTTTCGGAACGGTTCTGCTTCGTCGGTGCTGAGCGTTTGCGTTTAGACCTGTGAAGTGCGGCCGGTTTGTCTTGGTCTGTTGTTCTTCCGAGCGCGATCGCATCGCGCTCGGTGTTGTCAAGAGTTGTCTAAAGAGGCGTCCGAGTCGTCGGACGCATCGCACGAAGTTCTCGCCGCCGACGCGGCGTCTTTCAGGAGGTTCGGTCACATGGCCAAGGGCACATTTACTCGTACCAAGCCCCACGTGAACGTGGGCACCATCGGTCACATCGACCATGGAAAGTCCACCCTCACGGCGGCCCTCTCGGCCCGTTCCGCGGCGGTGTTCGGCGGCATCATCAAGAGCTACGCCGAAATCACCAAGGGCGGCACGGTTCGCGATGCGAACAAGACCGTCACCATCGCCTCGTCTCACACCGAGTACGAGACCAAGAAGCGTCACTACGCACACGTGGACTGCCCGGGCCACGCCGACTTCGTGAAGAACATGATCACCGGCGCCGCCCAGATGGACGGCGCGATCCTGGTCGTGTCCGCCGCGGACGGCCCCATGCCGCAGACCCGCGAGCACGTTCTCCTGGCCCGTCAGGTTGGTGTGCCGCACATCGTCGTCTTCCTGAACAAGGTGGATCTGGTTGACGATCCCGAGCTGCTCGACCTGGTCGAGATGGAAGTGCGCGAGCTGCTCAACAAGTACTCCTTCCCCGGCGACAAGACGCCCATCATCCGCGGGCAGTCCAAGGCCGCCCTGGAGAATCCGAAGGACGACAAGATCTGCAAACCCATCGACGACCTCTTCGAGGCCATCGACACCTTCATCCCCGAGCCCACCCGTGAGAAGGACAAGCCCTTCCTCATGAGTGTCGAGGATGTGTTCTCGATCAAGGGCCGCGGCACCGTCGCCACTGGTCGTATCGAGCGCGGCATCGTCAAGGTCGGCGACGGCGCCGAGATCGTCGGACTGCGTCCGAACAAGACGTCGGTCATCACCGGCGTTGAAATGTTCCAGAAGACCCTCGACAGCGGCGAGGCCGGCGACAACGTCGGCGTGCTGCTCCGTGGTATCGAAAAGAACGACATCGAGCGCGGGCAGGTCATCTGCAAGCCCGGGTCCATCAAGCCCCACGCCAAGTTCAAGGGCCAGGTCTACGTTCTGACCAAGGAAGAAGGCGGCCGCCACACGCCGTTCTTCTCCAACTACCGTCCGCAGTTCTACTTCCGCACCACCGACGTGACCGGCAGCATCAAGCTGCTCGGCGGCGCCGAGATGTGCATGCCGGGCGACAACATCGAGGTCGAAGTTGATCTGGGCGACAAGCCCGTCGCCATGGAGACCGGTCTCCGCTTCGCCGTCCGCGAAGGCGGCCGCACGATCGGCTCCGGCACTGTCACTGCGATCCTCGACGCGCCCCCGACGAAGTGAGTTTTCGCAGCTGCCTGATGCATGCATCAGGGAGTCGCTCAGTAAATGATGAGCATCGGGGCGAACACGCCCCGGCTCACTGGAACGAACCCTCCCCGGCCCGCCGGTGAACAACCGGCGGGCCGGCTTGACCAGAGAACCCAATGTCCTTCGCTCACGCGAAGGGCTCGCAAGAAGAAGGAATGGTGCAGCATGGCGAAGAAAGGCGGAACACCCAGCCGCGAGTACGTCTGGCTCCAATGCACGGAGACCGGCGACCTCAACTACCGCACGGAGATCCGCACCAAGGGCGGCATCGACGAGAAGCTCAAAGCGGGCTTCAAGAAGTACTCTCCCCGCGTTCGTCGCCACACGCTCCACAAGATGAAGCGCAAGTAAGAAACACGGCAAATAGCAAATGGGCACATGGCAAACCAAGCCATGCACGCCGGACCTGATTTGCTGTTTGCCCATTTGCTATTCGCGATTTTCCGTACGCCGGTAGCTCAACTGGTAGAGCAGCGGATTCCAAATCCGCAGGTTGCGGGTTCAAGTCCCTCCCGGCGTGCTTGTCTCAAAGCCCGCTTCGAACCGAACTCAGGATCACTCTCGCATGGCGATCGGCCTCTACAAACCTGGGCAGGGATACTGGGTGCGGGTTCTCACCGCCACCCTCATTGGTGTCATCACTCTCGCCGCCGCGGCGTGGATGTACACGCAGATGAGTCTGGTTGCCAGCAAGATGCCGCGCAGCGTCTGGGCGATGCCCTATTCGCAGGGTGGCGCAGTCGCCGCTGCGGGTGAACCTGTCACGCTTCTGGGCAAGGTGCCCGTTGGCGTCATCGCTCCGGAAATCGGCACCGCAACCGTCGATTCGTTCAATGCAGGTGCCGGTGAGCTTCGCATCAAGAATGTAACAACCACCGATGGTAGCAACGACGCAAGTCTCGCGGCCGCCGTAAAGGTCGGAAACGGCAACCCCGTCACGCTCACGCGTCAGGCGCAGGGCATGGCTTCGGTTGATCCTCGCTTGATCCAGGGTGTGGCGATGGCCGTTGTCCTGCTCATCGGCGCGATTCTTGCCTACTACTTTGTGGCCATGTATCAGAAGTTCGTGGACTTCCTCATCGCCACCGATGGCGAGATGAAGAAGGTCAACTGGTCCACATCCAAGGACATTCGCATGTCCACTATGGTGGTGATCTTCGCCTCGGTGATGCTCGCCGGCTCGCTCTTTGCGGTGGACTTCGTCTTCCAGTGGTTCTTCAAGACCATCGGAATCCTTGCCGGATAAGACGGGTGCCGGCGGGATCTGGACTTTGGGATGGGGTGCGTGCGTCTGGCTGCGGCCTCTCGCGCGAAAACTCGGGTCAGGTTCTCGAATGTTTCACCACTTTTCCACCGGGCCGCAAGGCCCGGTTGTCACAACCGGGTATCACAGTTGGGGCCATTCCGGCGACCGTCGGAACGCACGAACGAGAATCCCGAATCAGGCGTATACAAACGCCGGTCTTGGAAAGAAGGAGCAGCAGCATGGCGACGGACACAAACAAGGCGCCGCAGGGCGAGCGCAGCGGATTGCTCGGAGCCGATGAGCCGCTCCGCCGGCCCGGCATGAACTGGTTCACGCTTCGCGTGGCATCCAACAAAGAGAACTCGGTCCGCGAGACGCTGCTCCGCAAGGTCCAGATCGAGAAGATGGAGCACCTCGTCGGTCGCATCCTCGTGCCGACCGAGAAGACCAAGACCATCAAGGGTGGCAAGCAGAAGATCGTCGAGACCAAGATGTATCCCGGATACGTCTTCGTCGAGATGCAGCTTGAGCCGGACGGCCGCATTCCGCAGGATGTCTTCTTCCTGATCAAGGAGACCACCGGCGTCGGCGACTTCGTCGGCACCGCGGGCCGCCCCACGCCGATGAAGGAACACGAGATCGAGAAGCTGCACATGGACTCGCGGAAGCCCGAGGACCAGCCGACCATCAAGCTCGTGTTCAGCAAGGGCGAGAACGTCACCATCAAGGAAGGCCCCTTCGCCGGCTACGAGGGCACCGTGGACGAACTGCTCCCCGAGAAGGGTCTCGTCCGCGTGCTGGTCACGATCTTCGGCCGTCAGGCCCCGATCGAGATCGAGGAGTGGCAGCTTGGCAAGCAGGGCGAGGAATGATTGCGTGGCATGGGCTTTCCAGCCCATGCTCGGGTGATTCGGCCGAACGCTTCGCGCAAACAGTCGATAAAATTCGCGGCCGAAGCGGCCGCGACACGGGCCAGTAGGCCCGTGCCACATCCGCTCAACGAACTCGTGGGGGGTGCAACCCGCCGTGCGAAAGCGCGGCGGGTTGTTTGTTTTCGGGGTGTCGGCTCATTTGTCGCTCATGTAGAAGGACGATGTTCCACTCGGCGGGGCTGATGCTGCGCGCCGGACGTTCATACGATGAGCGGCGCGCGGCTCAGGGTGATTCGGCCGCTGCGTTCCACTTCAACCAGCAGACGGGGTATTTTATATGACAGTCAGCGAATCAAGCAAGCCGCGCTCCAGGGCGAAGAAGATCATTTTCATCGGACTGGCAATCGTGTTGATCGCGGTGGTGGGGCTGGTGATCGCCGCGCCCACGATCGCGTCGAGCATCGCGCCCGGCAAGATCGAAGCTGCCGCGGCCCAGAGCATCAAGGGCACAGTGAAGGTCGCGAGCGTCTCGGTCGGATGGTTCAGCCCCACGGAAGTCCGCGGCGTGCAGATCATCGACCCCGAGGGCAAGGTGGCCGCGAGCGCGACGGTGAAAATGCCCGCGACGCTCTGGAAGATCGTGAGCGAGAAGTGGTGGAGCGCAACCAAGCTGGATGTCGGCGCGGTTGAAGTGGCTGGTTCGCTGGATCTCATTCGCGACACTCTGACAGGCAAGACCAATCTGGAGCGTGCGCTGGAGCAGCGCGTCGCAGCGGGCACATCGGCGCCGAGCGGTTCGAGCGGCGCAGGTTCCGGCGGCGGGTTGGAGAGCGTGAAGGCCGCGCTGAAGATCACGCAGCTGGATGCGACGGTGCGCGATCGAGATGAGAAGGGCGTGCTCGCGCCCGAGGTCGGCGTGAAGGGGCTCAAGGGAACGGTGGATGTGGACTACGCCGCAAAGCCCATGGCGATCGCGGCCAAGGCGGACCTGAGCGGCACGCCGGTCGGGGGAGCGAGCGCGGAGCCGATGAAGGTGAAGCTGGATGCGAGCGTGAAGCCCAAGAGCGGCGGCGGATTCGATGCGCTCGCGGTGAAGCTGGATGCGACCAGCACGCCGATCGGGATCATTGATGCGATTGCCAACAAGGGCGGCGCGCTCGTCAAAGCGATCGGGCCGAGCGCGAACGTGAACGTGGATGCGCAGATGACTGGCGAGAAAGCGGGCGCAACGGTGAAGCTCGTCGGCTCGCAGGCGACTGCCGACCTTGACCTTTCGCTCGCGGGCAGCACGCTTGCGCTGCGCCAGCCCACAGGCGCGGCGGCAACACCGGCGAATCACATCTCGCTCAAGTCGACGGAGTTTCTCTCCTCCATGCCCACGCTGCGCGATGCGCTCGCGAAGGCCGCTGAGCAGGTGAAAGTGACGAACGCACCCGGTGTTGAGATCACTATCGAGAAGCTGAGCTGGCCGCTGTCGCCGGACATGCTTGGTGGCGGAGGCGGCAAGGTGGCAACCGCGCCGGACTATCGCGGTTCGGGGATGGAGATGAAGGTGCGCGTCGGCGCGATGTCCGGGCAGGTGGCAGTCGATCAGGGCAGCACGGACAGCGCGGGAAAAAAGACCGCCGCGACGTGGAAGCCGTTCGCAGTTGAGCCAATCGACCTCACCCTGAACGCGGCGGATCTTTCCAAGCCGGTCACGATCACCGGCGGCACCAAGGCGACAATCGACGGAACACCTGCGGGCGATGTGAGCGTTCGCGCCACGGCGGCGGGTTTGCTCGACGCATCCGGCCATCTGCGTGCGCTCGCGAGCGGTGCGGGAATCGCCGACAATATTGATGCGGACATCCGCGTGCGCGGCATGTCCACCGCGCTCGTGCAGCCGCTGCTGGCAGGTGCGAACCTGCCGCTGGACCTCAAGCAGGACATCGGATCAACGCTGGACCTGGGCGTGCAGGCCAAGGCCGATGTGCAGGGCGTGACCACTGGTGGCGTGGGCGGCGCAGCGGGTGGTGCCTCCGGCACAAAGCTGCCCCCGATCGACTTCACATTGAATGTGAACTCGGCAAACATGAAGATCGACGGTACTGGTCGATACGCGGCGGATGTTGTTTCGCTGACAGGCAACGGGCTGACGGCAACGATCGCGTCGGCCGCGCCGCTGGCGCAGCGGATTCTGGCCAAGCCGGGCGCATCCGGGCAACCGGGCGCGCTCGAGCTTTCGGGTGTTGGGGCGTTGTCGCTGGACATCAAGGAGTTCTCTGCGCCGATTGAGAAGCTCAAGGGCGCGGATGCGCTCGCCGCCGTGAAGGCGCGGCTGGGCGTGAACATATCCAATCTGGGCGTGAAGCCGAGTGGTCTTGCGGGCGAGCAACCGGTGCAGATCACGCGGAGCGTGGTGGATGTGAAGCTGGACGGGGCGAATCCGCCGCAGGTTGAGCTGAACGCATCGCTGAGCCATGAGGGCGCGCCGTTTGTGGCGACCGGACAGTTGCGGCTGGATGGAATCACCGGCGGCAAACTGCCCGCGAGCAGCACTGGCCCGGCGCAGATCATCGCCTTCAAGCCGACGGGCAAGATCGAGATCAAGAACGCGCCGCGCTCGCTGGCAAATCTGATTCCCGCGGCGGCGATGGTGGGAACCAAGAACGACCCGAATGCCCCGAACTCGCCGGTGACGACCGCGCTGCGCGAGTCGATCGGTCGCTCCGCAACGGTGACTCTGACGACGGAGCCGCAGAGCGGAGCGCAGAACGTGGCGATCAAGCTGGCGACCGAGGCGGGGGGCGTCGGCGCGGATGTCGGCGCGAAGCTGACGGAGAAGTCGCTGACAGTCGGAACGTTGAGCGCATTTGTGGGCATGGACCCGCGCACGGTCAACCCGGTGCTGGCGTCCGCGAACAAGCCGGCGGCGGCCCCGATTCAGCTCGCCCAGCCGTTCAAGGTCTCGCTCGTGAGTTCCGACCCGATCACCGTTCCGCTGAAGCCCGGCACGTTCGAGCCGGACTACACGGGCGCCTCGGATGCGACGATCAAGGTCACGACCGACAACGACATCGCGATCGACAACGTGCCGACGGGTGCGGATGCGAATGGGAACGCGCGGACGACCAGCGTGCGGGTGCGGTCGCTCAAGGCGGATGTGAAGGCCCCAATCTCCGGGCTGGCGGAGTCCGGCAAAAGCAAGCGGTTCAGCGCGACTTTCGGCGCACTGGCCGTGCGCGGCGGCGCGGAGGGTGGGACGATTGCCGACATTTCCGGCAACGCCTCGGCGACGATGACCAATGAGAATCCCGATGCGACGATCAAGCTCTCACAGATCGACTGCGCCGTGGTAGAGAATCTCATCGGCAAGCCCGGGCTGCTGACCGGTGCGCTGGGCAACAAGGCGGAAGCCAATCTGATCGTGAAGCCGAAGGGCAGCGGTGCCACTGCGGGAACGAGTATCTCCGCGACACTCACCGCACCGAATGTGACCGACGCGAAGTTTGATCTTGCGATGACGGCGGACCGCATGGCAATCACCAAGTCATCGACCATCACCTGGCGGCCGGACCCGGTCTTCCTGAACAAGACGGTGCTGGCGCCTGCGCTGGGCGCGGCGGCGGGCGCGAGCACTATCGCGGCGACCAAGATCGCGCCGCTCACGATCAACATCAGTAAGCTCTCCCTCGCAACAGCCAAGACGGAGAACGGCGTGCAGACCGGGCCGCTGAAGCCGGGTGTTTTTGAGCTGGACGCGTCGATCACCAGCAGCGGGCTGGAACTCGCAGCGAGCTCCGCCGCGGTGGGGAATGCGCCCGCGACAGTCACGCCTATCAAGCTCGATGGTTTGCGCATCGGTGTTCGCCAGCAGCCCGCGACCGGTGCGAACGCCGCGGCGGGTGGCGAGATCGTTGCCGATCTGTCGTTCGATCGGGTGACCGGCGGCGGCACGCCCGCAACCGGCGCAGCAGCGGCCACCGGCAAGAAGTCTACTGCAACGGCGCGGATCACCAACCTCGCGGATAGCCGCGGCGTGCTGACAACCAATGCGGCGATCCTGAATCTGGACGCGGATTTCGCCTCGTTCCCAACACCGATCGTGGATCAAATCGCCAAGCAGAACGGCGTACTCGTCGAACTGCTCGGGCCGACGATTGATGTGCAGGCGCAGGGGCGAAATCTCACCGCGGGCGGCGGAGCCGATCTCAAGAATGCGTCCGGTTCGTTGCAGGTGAAGGCCACAAGCGCGCGGGCGAGCGGCGAGGTGAATGGTGATATTCGGCAGGGGGTGTTCACGCAGACCGGGCCGATCACGGCGCGAATCACGCAGATCTCGCCGCAGCTCATCAAGACGATGGGCGGCGCGGTGCCGCTGGTGGACACGGTGGAGAAAACGGCGCAGGATGAGCCGGGCAAGTTTGATGGCAAGGGTTTGTCGGTACCGCTGGATGGCGATCTTGCCAAACTCAACGGCGACTTTGAGATCAACCCGGGCGTGGCCCGGTTCACCACCAAGAGCATCTTCAGCACGATCATCGAATCCCTCGGCGGCAACTCTGGTGGCTCGCTCGGTCAGCGGCTGGAACCGTTCAAGGTCCACGCGGACAGGGGCGTGCTGACGTACGAACGCTTCAAGCTGCCCGTCGGGCAGTTCAGTGTTGAAACCCGCGGCGTGGTCGATCTGGTGCGCCAGCAGATGGACATTGTGACCTACGCGCCGCTGGGCGCACTGACGGATAAGGCACTCGGGCAACTCAACACCGGCATCGCGGGCAAGCTGGGCATACTCGATAAGTTCACGATGGTGCCGATCACCACCAAGGGGCCGATCGATAGCGCAAAAACCGAGCTGGATCTGGGTCTGTTTGCCAAGGAGCAGGCGCAAGCGCTCACGAAGGACCCGGGCAAGCTGATCGAGAATGTGCTGGACCTGTTTGGAAAGGGCAAGGGCGGGACCACCCCGGCCCCGACCCCAACGCCCGCGCCGGCCGCGCCGAACACACCCCGGCAGCCGAGCTCTACGCCACCGGCGACCAACCCGGCACCCGCGCCCACTCCGGCTCCCACGAATCCTGCACCCGCGCCGGCACCCGCGACCCCAGCACCCGCACCGGCACCAACACCCGCGCCAACCAATCCGAATCCCGCACCAACTCCCAAGCCCAAACCGAAGCCCAAGCCCAAGCCCGTGCAACCCGCTCCCGCGCCAACTCCAAGTCCGACTCCAACCCCAAGTCCGACACCGACACCGACACCGACACCAACTCCAAACCCAACACCAAACCCAACACCAAGCCCGACACCAAGCCCGACACCAGCACCCACGCCCGCACCCAAGCCATGATTCGCGGCGCGTGCGTGCCATGAAGTCGATACGCTCTGCCCGCATGGCTGATGTGCCGCTGGACAATCTTTCGGTCTCGATCGTCTGTAAGGACAGTGCGGCCACCATCGGGCGAACGCTGGAATCAGTGCGCGGCCTCATCGGCTCGGCGGGCGAGATCGTCGCGGTGGATTCCGGGTCCACCGATGGCACCATCGCGCTGCTCGAATCTGCGGGCGCGCGGATCGTGCGAACGGCGTGGATGGGGCATGTCAAGACGAAACAGTTTGCGCTGGAGCAATGCGAGCGAGAATGGGTGCTGTGCATTGATAGTGATGAGAGCGTGGAGCCGCAACTCGCCGCAACCATCAAGCAAGCGATGGGCAAGTCCGGGGTCGAAGGGCCGGGGAACCCAGACGGCTTCGAGATCAATCGTCGGACGTATTACAAGGATCGACCGCTGCGATACGTCTGGCAGCCGGAGTGGCGGCTGCGGCTGGTGCGGCGGGGTAAGGCGAAGTGGGGGGGCTTTGATCCGCACGACCAGTTGCAACTCTCCAGCGGCGCGGCCGCGCGGCTGCCGGGGATTCTGCGCCACGACTCGTTCCCCACCTTCGCCGAGCACATGCGCAAGCAGTGGTTCCATGCCACGACCATGGCCAAGTCGTTGCACGACGCGGGCGGGCGCGGGTCATATCTGCGGTTGCTCGGCTCGCCGACCGGAGCCATGTTCAAGCAACTCGTGCTGAAACGCGGCGTGCTGGATGGATATCCCGGATGGCTGGCCGCGGCGAGCACGGCGGTGGCAGCGATGATCAAACACGCGACGTTAATCGAACTTGACCACGGCGAACGCCGAAAATAGTGGGTGCCGTGGTGGAGCCGCTTTGGGCTCCGCCACGTTGGGCACTCGCGGCGCACAATCTTGGCGGACGCTAAGCCGTCCATCACGGCACACCCGCGGTGGCTCGGGTTCAGTATGATTCCCCACATGTCCGACACCCCCCTCCCATCCATGATCGGCCAGTACCCCGTCGAGCGCGAGCTTGGGCGGGGCGGCATGGGCGTGGTGTATCTGGCCCGCGATCCGCGATTGAACCGGCATGTGGCGATCAAAGTACTGCCCGCGGCGTTCGTTTCGGACCCGATGCGGTTGCAGCGCTTCGAGCGGGAGGCGCGGACACTGGCCGCGCTGAATCATCGGAACATCGGGATGATCTTCGGGCTGGAAGATATCGAGGGCCAGCGGCTGCTGATTCTGGAGTACATCCCGGGGCGGACACTGACGGACATGCTGGCGCGGCCGCTGCCGCTGGATGAGACGCTGCGTCTGGCGCAGCAGATCGCCGAGGGGCTGGAGGTGGCGCACGAGCGCGATGTGGTGCACCGCGATCTGAAGCCGGACAACATCCGCGTGACGCCCGACGGGCTTGCGAAGCTGCTGGACTTCGGACTGGCGACGCAGGCGAGCGCAGAGGCCGCGACCGGAAGCCAACTCACGCAGGCGGGGATGGTGATGGGCACGCCCGGATACATGAGCCCGGAACAGGCCCGCGGCCTGCCGACGGACAAGCGCACGGACATCTGGGCATTCGGCTGCGTGCTCTTCGAGATGCTCAGCGGCTACAAGGCCTTCGGCGGCGAGACGGTGAGTGACTGCATCGCGGCGATCCTAGATCGCGAGCCGGACTTCACGCTGCTCCCGGCGCGGACACCGAACCGGCTGCGCGAGTTGCTGCACAAGCTGTTCGTCAAGGAGCCGCGTCGGCGGCTGCGCGACATCGGCGATGCGCGGATCGAGATCGAGGATGTGCTGAGCCAGCCACAGAGTGGGTGGTATCAGGCGGCGGGCGCGGCGGGCGGCTCGGCCCGAGCGGGCACGGTGGCGCGGCTCTCGATGTCGCTGGATTCCAACGGCCCGGTGAGCGGGGGCGAGCTCTTCCTGAACAACTCGGCGCGCGGGGCGATCGCCATCTCGCCGGATGGAACATCGGTGGTGTTTGTCGCGGGGCGTGCCCCGGCGACGATGCTGTACATGCGCCGGATGGATGGTGTGGAGTCGCGGCCGATTCCTGGAACCAATGGCGGGGATGCGCCGTTCTTCTCGCCGGATGGCGCTCGCGTCGGCTTCTTTGCCGATGGCAAGCTCAAGCGTGTCGCGCTCACGGGTGGGGCCGCCGCGACGCTCTGTGCCGCGCCGCGCCCGCAGGGCGGGTGCTGGGATGCCACCGACACGATCTACTTCATTCCGGACTGGCAGAAGGGATTGATGCGGATCACGGGGGCGAGTGGCGTCGGCGGCGCGCCCGCGCAGCCGGAACTTGTGGCCGACCCGGATCTGGCCGCGGGCGAGCTGGCGCTGCTGGCGCCGGATGTGCTGCCGGGCTCGCGGTATGTGCTGATCGCGTCGTGGTCGGGCTCGGGCGCTGGTGGGAGTGGCTATGACGAAGGATTAATTAGCGCGATCGACCTGCGCTCCGCGGGAAGCGGGCAGACGCTGACGCGTCGGCCGCTGATTCATGGCGGGTGCAACCCGCGCTATCTGCCCAGCGGCCACCTGCTGTATTCACGCGGCGGGTCGGTGCTCGCGGTCGCGTTTGATCCAGAGAAGCTCGAGGTCTTCGGGCAGCCCATGCCCGTTGAGGACAAGGTGCTGGGCAACTCGCTGGGCGGATCGTCGCACTTCGCCGCGGCTGGAGACGGCACCTTTGTGTGCGCGACTGGACCGATATGGGAGCCCAGCGCCAAGCTGCTGCACGCCGGACGCGCGGGCGAGCCGACTTCGATGTTGCAGGAACAGCGGGCGTTTCTCGCGGCAGCGGTCTCGCCCGCGGGGCGGCTGATGTGCGTGCAGGTGCAGGGCGCGACGGACCATCTGTGGATGTACGACCTGGAGCGACCCGCCGCGGCGGGCACGCGGCTGACCTTCAACGCGGACAACACCTGTCCGGTCTTCACCGCCGATGGCAAGCGGCTGGCGTTCAGGTCCAACATGTCCGGACGCCACGAAATCTACTGGATGGGGGTTGATGGGTCGGGCATCGGCGGCGGCGGGCCGGAACTGTTGTACTCATCGGATCGCGCGCCCGTGCCGTGCTGCTTTGCGGATGATGGCAAGACGATTGTCTTCACGCAGCAGCGCGCGGTGGGCGGCGCAGCAACGCAGACACACGCGAGCGCGGCGGCGGGTGCATCACCGGTCGAGATCTGGGGCGCGCCGGTGGACAACCAAGGCGCGGCCCGGCCACTGGTGCAATCGCCGACCAGCGCGTGGGGCGCGGCCGTCAGCCCGGACAACAAGTTTCTCGCGTATGTCTCGGATGAGACCGGTCGGCCCGAGGTGTACGTGCAGCAGTATTCGGCGACCGCTGGAGCGGGCAGCGCCGGGGCGCGACGGCAGGTTTCAACCGAGGGCGGCGCTGCGCCGATCTGGTCGCGCGTCGGCGGCGAGCTGTTCTTTCGCGCCGGCGATCAGATCATCGGCGTACGGATCGCGGTGGAACCGACGTTTATGGTGGGCCGACCGCGCGTGCTGTTCCAGGGGCCGTCCACGCCGCCGACGCATCAGGTGCGGAACTATGACCTGCTCCCGTCGGGCGATTTTGTAGTGTTGCGCGGCCAGGACGACTCTGCGCCGGTCTCCTCGCTCAACGTGACGCTGAACTGGTTCACGGAACTGCGCCGGCGTGTGCCGGTGCCGCAGGCACCCACGCTGGCGGGAACGCGCATGGGATCGTCCAACTTCGTCTCCGGTGGCATGAGTGGTATGGGCACGCCGATGCCGACGCGGACCAATCCGACTGCGACTCCCGCAGGGCGTCCGGCGTTTCCGAGTGATGCGAAGACGATTGGGTGAATCGCTTTGGGTACCCCGGATCTCCGAACCGGGTTGAATCTGTTTCCTGTGGCACCCGGTTCGGAGAACCGGGATACACAAAAGAACTACGCCGCCGCTGCGCCGCCAAGCCCGTTGCGCGCTGGCGCGTTCACCTCACCGGCGATCTTGCCATCGCTCGCGGCTTGCGCTCGCACATCCGCCCGCGCGAGCGCGCGATTCCATGCGTTGGCCGCAATGACTAGGACTGAGACGCTCTCGGACCGAGGGATCGCACGTGTGCATACCCAATGATCTTCTCGTCCGATGTGAGGATCGGACAATCCAGTGCCCGAGCGGTGGCGACAAGCAGCCGATCGGCCGGATCGCGATGAAACTGGCCCGGCAGGGTCGTCGAAGCCACGCAGACGGCTGGACTGAGCCCCTGAAGTCTGACACCTGATCGCGTCACCGCCGCGTGTACCCATTCGTCCACCGGCATTGAAAGAACGAGGCGGCCCACACTGACAAGCGTGGCCACTTCCCAACACGATATCACACTGATGGCAACACCATCAGCATCGGCTTGCATCGCTGATGCGATCGCGTCCCGATGCGACCGTGCAAGTCGATCATCCTCGCTCACCCAATGGACCCAGACGTGGGTGTCCAGCAGAATCAACCCAATGCCTCCCAACTCGTGTCAGGAACCGCGGGCTCGCACGGATCGTCGTAGCGAACAACCGTCCCCTTGAGCGGGCGATCCTGCTCTGTGCCGCCCGCATGAGCACCGGCGAGTTCGGTTTCACGAAGCACACGAGAAAGAACTCCCGCAACGACTTCTTCGACACTACACCCCTGCTCCAACGAGATGCGCCGGAGCGCGGCTTCAAGCGCGGATGGAATCGTGATGGTCATACGCCATTCTAGGTCCTCTCCGGCCAACTTGCTCCGATTTGCTTCGAGCACACATCGCGGACGATCTCCGCAAACCGGCCGATTCGATATCGTAATACTCGAACCCTTCTCACCCGCGTCGCACTCGGTGGGCGATACCTGAGTTACTGTTCGTTGTTCCGAATGTCTTGGGTTGTGCGTGCCAGCAATTTGCCGCTACGCCACCGCCGCCGCGCCGCCCAGCCCCGTCGCCCGCACCGGCGTGTTCAATCGCACCGGCGCTCCCACCCCCGACTGCTCACGAACCGGTTCCGTCTGCATCGCCGTGCGATACACCCGCTCAACGCGCGGCGAGATGCGGCAGAGCAGATCGTGGGTGATCGTCCCCGCGCAGTCCGCGGCGTGGGCGAGATAGTTCTTGGTGCCCGGATCGCGCGAGTAGATCTCGACCTCGGGCAGGCAGGTGTCGGCGCCGCGCTGTGTGAACTTCAGATACTGCTCGGGCACATCCGTCACATCCACGGTGATCTGGTCCATGCTGACGCGGCCGACGACCGGTGCGTACACCGTCGGCAGCGCGTTCACTTCGCCCGCGATGTCACCATCGCCCGCGGGCTTGCGCTCGTAGAGGCGGCCGGTGAAGCCGATGGTGCCGGGGCCGCCGCTGCCGCGCCCGCCGAGAGGGCGCGGGAAGCCGTCGGCGTAGCCGACGGGGATCAGGGCGATCCTGGTGCGGCGACCATCCGCCCGCGCAGGAGCGCGCCAGGTGGAGCCGTATCCAACGGGCCAGCCCGCGGGGATTTCCTGCACGTGCGCAACGCCGGCGACCCAGCGCACGCTCGGTTCCAGTGATTCCATCTCCTCGCGGAACTCGAAGCGCTCGCCCTGGGGCACATCATCGCCGACATAGCCGAGCACGCTTTGCCCGACGCGCACCATCGTGCCGTGATACGAGCGGCTGCGGAAGGTGGCGCAGGAGTTGGCGGCGTGAACGACCAGCTCGTTCACCCGCGCCACGGCGCGCCCGCCCTGGTCAACGGCCTGTTTGATGGTCGGGCGGATGGTCTCGACAAAGTCGCGGAAGGTGCGGGCCTGCTCGCGCGTGAAGGCATCGTCGCAGCAGGGGGAGGAGAAGTGCGTCATGAGTCCGGCGAGGCGGACCTTTGGGGACGCGACGACGCGCTCCAGCAGCAGCGCGGCCTCTTCGGGCATCGCCCCGCCGCGGGAGAGGCCGGTATCCACTTGCAGGTGCAGCGGAATCTGGGCCCCGATGCGACCGGCCATCTCGTGGATGGCGGCGAACTGGTCCAGCCCGTGCAGCGTGAGGTGCAGCCGTCCGGAGGAGGCGTGGCGATACAACGGATCGTGCCGGTCCACGCCGTGAACGGGCATGAGCACCAGGATGTTCACCCCGGGAACCCCCTCGGCGATGACGCGGGCCTCATCAAGGGAGTACACGGCGATCATGTCCGCGCCCGCCGCGGCGAGCCGCTTGGCGATCCGCAGAGCCCCGGTTCCATACCCGTCCTGCTTGAGCACTGCACAGATGGCGACCGTATGCGCACCCGGCCGGTTACCGGCGCGGGATGGCGAATCCCCACCTTGGGTGGGGAGCGGAGTCACGACGCGGCGGATCACACCGAGGTTGCGATCAATCGCGCCGAGGTCAACTTCTAAGCGGCTGCTGGGCACGGGTGCTCCAAGACTACCCCGCTGGCAAGCCGTCGGGGGTGGCGGAGAACGCCAAGGACCACCTGAGGCCTGAATTCCGGCGGATTTCCGCATTTGTATCGACCCGGCGCGCCCACTACGATCAATCTCACCTTTGGCTCTCTATTTTGGGAGCCCATCAACAGGATTCACCCTTCGTATGACCCCCCGCCCACGCGGCAAGCGCGACTCCCGACCCTCTTCCGAGAGCGCCCGCGCGCCGAAATCCACTGGCAAGCGAACCGGACGGAAGCCGTCCGGCAAAGCGACGCAGCGCCCGCCGCGCGTCTCGCGCCCACCGTCTATTGATGATGCGCCGAAGAAGTCCGCGCCCCGCGTGGCACGTCCGGCACCTGCGCCCGCTCCGCGCCAATCCGCGCCGCGTCAAGCCGCGGCCGCCAAACCTGCGCCGGCCGCGAAGAAGCCCGCGCCGCGGAATAGCCGTGGTCGATCCGCGCCTTCTGCCCCCGTCGTTCCGCCCGTAGCTCCTGTCACGCCCCCTTCTTCCCCTCGTTCAGCGCCCGGAGCGCAGCCGCCGCGCGTGGCTCCGCCATCGGGTCGTTCGCCGCAGGGTGGGGCGCCAGTCAATCAGCGCACGTCCGCTCCGCAGCCATACTCTCAGCAGCGTCCGCCGCAGCAGGATCAACGCCAGCAGCAGGGTCGGCATCCGGATCAGCGGGGCGATCAGGGTGGTGATCAGTACGGTGATGTACGTGGCGGCCAGCGTCCGCCGCAGAACTTTGCGCCAGCGCAGCAGCAGCGTCCTCAGCAGCAATATCCGGCGCAGGGCCAGTCCCCGCGTCCGATGAATGCGCCCCCACAGCAGCAGCGGTCGCCGCAGGGGCAATATCCCCAGCAGCAACAGCCCCAACACGGCCACCGCCCGGCGCAGCAGGATCAACGCCCTCAGCAGGGCGGCCAGTATCAGCAGCCCCAGCAGCGTGGACCGCAGCAGGGCCCGCACTCGCAGCAATCCGGATACGGCAACCCGCCGCGTCCGCCCCAGCAGCAGCACTATCAGGATCGGCCGCCGCAACAGGATCATCGCCAGCAGCAGGGCCGCCATCAGGATCAACGCGGTAATCAACGGGGTGATCAGGGTGGTGGGCAGCGTGGTGATGAGCGTGGCGGCCAGCGCCCGCCGCAGAACTTTGCGCCTCAGCAGTCGCAGCAGCGTCCGCCACAGCAGGGCCAATACCAGCAGCCGCAGCAGCGTGGGCCGCAGCAGGGCCAGCGTCCTCCCGCGCCGCAGAATCGTGGCGGCGGGAACTACGACCAGGGTCAGGGTTCGCCGCGCCAGCCGCAGAACTACGCCCCGGCCCCAAGCCAGCAGCAGTTTTCACAGCCGCCCCAGGGCTCGCCGCAGCAGCGTCCGCCCCAGCGCGACCAACAATACAACCCGCAGCAGAACCAGTATCAGCCGCCCCGATCGGATCAGGGCTACGCCGCGCCCCAGCCGTCCGCGCCGCGCCCACCGCAGCCCGCACCTCAGCAGCGGCCTGCGCCTGCACCGCCTGCGTATCAGCCGCCGGTTTCGCAGCCACCCGTAGCGCAGCCCCCGGTTGCATACCAGCCGCCAGTGCAGCCGCCCGCGCCGCGTCCGCCCGCACCATCTGGTCGCCCGCCGCAACAGGCCGCCCCGCAGCCGCCGCGTGAGTCGCAGCCGCAAAACTACTACACGCCGACGCCGCGTCCGGCTCCCGCGCCTGCTCAGCCGCGGCAGAATCAGCACCCGCAGAACTCTCAGCACTCACGGCCCCCGCAGCAGGCGCAGCAGCCACATGTGCCCGCGCCGCGTCCCGCCGCGCCGGTGGAGCGTGCCCCGGCATACGTTGAGCCCCGTCCATCCGCACAGCCGCCGGCTCCGGCATCTCCTGCGCCCGCGGCGACGCGTGAAGACGGCACCGCCGCCATGCACGCCGAATCCAAGCAGCAGCGTCCCGGCGTGACGTACAACCAGAAGGCGATCGACGAGATCTTCGATAAGAAGACGCGCTTCGCCGATCTGGGCCTGCTTCCCGAGGTGCTCCAGGGCGTGACGGATGCTGGCTTTGAGTTCCCCACGAGCATCCAGGCCAAGATCATTCCATTGCTGCTCCAAGGCAAGGACATGCTGGGCCAGGCCAAGACGGGCACCGGCAAGACCGCCGCGTTCGGCCTGCCGCTGCTGACACGCATCAAGAAGGGCGATGCCCTCAGCGCGATCGTGCTGGTGCCCACACGCGAGCTGGCGATCCAGGTTGCAACTGATCTCTCCGAACTCGGCAAGCACACCGGGCTGACGGTTCTTCCCGTGTACGGCGGCCAGAATATTTCGACACAGGCGGATCGCCTGAAGCGTGGCCCGGAGATCATCGTCGCGACACCCGGCCGCCTGATGGACATGCATCAGCGTGGCTATTTGCACTACAACAACATTCAGGTCGCGATCCTGGATGAGGTCGATCGGATGCTGGACATCGGCTTCCGCGATGACATCCGGCGCATCCTCGGCGCGTGCCCCAAGGGTCGCCAGACGGTCTTCGTCTCCGCAACGCTCCCGCCCGAGGTTGAGTCTCTCGCACGCTCCTTCGCCCGCGACGCGGAGAAGATCGTCGCCACCTCCGGCTCGCTCACCGCCTCGATGGTGAAGCAGTATCACCTTCCCGTGGAGCCGTGGGACAAGAAGCAGTTGCTCCTGCACCTGCTCACGCACGAGTCTCCCGCGCTCACCATCGTCTTCTGCCGCACCAAGAAGACGGTGGACAATCTCACCGAGTACCTCGCGCGCAAGGGCATTGATGCGCACGCCATGCACGGCGATATGTATCAGGCCAAGCGCAACAAAGTGATTGAGAAGCTCAAGAGCGGCGAGCTGGCGGTGCTCATCGCCTCCGACCTCGCCTCGCGTGGCTTGGATGTCGAGGGCATCACCCACGTCATCAACTACGACCTTCCAGATGATCCGGACCTGTACATCCACCGCATCGGGCGCACCGCCCGCGCCGGTCGCGATGGAATCGCGTGGGCACTCGTCACTCCCGAGCAGGGCGGCCTGCTGACTGAAATCGAGATGCTCATCAACGCGGAGATCCCCAAGCTCGACTACCCGGACTTCAAGCCCGGTCCGCTTCCGGCGGATGTGCAGGCCGAGCGTTCTCGCGACGCCAGCCGGCGCGCCGATGGCCCGAAGGCGATCAATCGGTACGCGATCACCCCCGTGGTGCCCGCGCCCGCGACGGCGACGACCGCAGCGGCCCCGGTGGATGCTTCGCGCTTCCCCGGCGGTATCGTGCCCTCGAAGCTCCCGCCGCGGCGGCTTGGTGGCAAGGTGAAGTCGGCCCGTTCCATGAGGAACGCTCCGCCCGCGCCAGCGGCCCAACCGGCCAATGGTGTCGCGCCCGCGTCTGGCGGCAATGTGGAGCCCAAGAGCGAACCGGCTTCGGAGTGAATGGAATCGCGGAGTTCCGCAATCCTGCTCCGAGTGTGAGCAAGTGGTACCACATGTGACGAAGGTGTGGCTCGGATGAAGCCGCCGCGCGAAACGTGGCGGTATTCAGATGCGTCTTACCCATCTTGACGGGACGACGAGTACCGCAGCGATATCAGCCCGTGGCTCTCCCGGTTCTCGGTCCAGCCCGCGCGATGGAAGAGTTGTTGACACTTTTGGCCGATTTCACTTTGTCACACGGTGAGATGTGTGGTCCAATGAAGGTGCATCCGGCGTACGATCCGAACGAATGACGATCGCTGCGCGCCCGATTCGCTCGATTGTTTGATTGTCCCAACCCGCTTCGTGTGTCGCGCCCCGTTCGCGGGCGTGTTCGATTGCCACCCATCAAGGATGCCCATGATCAGGACCCACTGTCGCTCGTCAACATTGCTCGCGGCACTGGTCGCGATGATCGCGATGGCGCTGTGTACGAGCGCGGCCCGCGCCCAGAGCGGCGCGTGCTGCGCGACCGATGGCACCTGCGCCGCGGGAACGTCCGGCGCGTGCTCGTTTCCGAGTCTGTTCATCTCCGGCGGGGTCTGCGCGCCGAATCCGTGCCCTTCTACCGGCACCTGCTGCACCTCTCTGGGTGGATGCGTGGTGAACTTCCAGACCTTCTGTGTCGCGCCGAACGTGTGGACGGCCGGTCGCGCCTGCGGGCCGCCCAATCCGTGTCTGCCGCCGCAGGGCTCGTGCTGCACCAACCTC
>JBKJOD010000202.1:0-14376 GCA_046593245.1 Phycisphaerales bacterium | reverse complement strand
AGCGGCTGCTGCGGGCCATTGATGAGCTGTTCGATCTCTCGATCATCCGCGCCCCGTGGCGGGCGGAGCACGCCGATCCGTGGTTGCCCGTGAACTGCGGCGCGTTCACCGTGGAGTGCAACCCGGCATCGGCCTCGCCGGAACTAATGCAGACGCTTCGCGCCGGGGGCGTGAACCGTGTCAGCATCGGGGCGCAGTCGTTCGTGGATCGGCACCTGAAGACACTGGAGCGGTGGCACAATCCGGAGAATGTCGCACGGGCAATCGAGCACGCGCGGCTTGCGGGGATTGAGCGCCAGAGCGTGGATCTGATCTACGCGATTCCCGGGCAGACGCTGGAGGAGTGGGATGAAGATTTGCGCCGAGCGATGGCACTGGGAACCACGCACCTGTCGTGCTACTCGCTCACCTACGAACCAAATACCGCGATGACCAAACGGCTGGGTCGCGGGGAGTTTCAGCCGGCGCCGGAGGAACTCGAAGAGGAAATGTTCCGGCACACGGTCGCGATTCTCCGCGCTGCGGGCATGGATCGCTACGAGGTGAGCAACTTTGCGCGCCCGGGGCACGAGTCGCGCCACAACATTGCGTACTGGATTCAAGAGCAATGGCTGGGCGCGGGGCCAAGTGCGAGTTCGCACGTGCTTGGGGGCGCGACGCTGGGTGAGGGAAGTTGGCGGTATAAGAACGTGCCACGGCTGGGGGGCTACCTCGCGTCCCCGGGGCACTCGCCGGTTGTCGATCTGGAACCGCCGGACCCATCGCGGCTGCTGCGCGAGCGGATCATGATGGGACTGCGGCTGGAACATGGGCTGGAAATCCAGCAAATTCTGCGTGATCTTGAGGCAGTTGATCCGAAATTACGCGTCAAGCTGGAACGCGCGGCGCGATCGGTGGAATCGCTCGGACACATCACGCTGGGCGAGACACGATGGACACTGACCGACGCGGGATTCCTGTTCTGCGATGGGATCGCGGCGCAGCTGATGGGCACGATCGCGCGTTCAAGCTGATTGCAATCAATCCACCCCGGGCTCGCCCTCAATCTCAATCCCCTGCGGCACCGTCGGCTCGGGCTTGGAGCCCGGGCGATGCAGGCCGAAGTTGCGCAGCGTCCGCCGCAGATCGCCCGGCCAGTCTGTGCGGATGTCGATCATCTGGCCAGTGATCGGATGCGTGAACGCGAGCCGATGCGCGTGCAGCGCGAGCCGGGGTGACGAGCCGTGCACGCGGCGCGGCCCATAAAACCTGTCGCCCAGAATCGGACAGCCGATCGCCTCCAGATGGATACGAATCTGGTGTAAGCGCCCCGTCACCGGACGACACTCCAGCAGCGAGGCCATGTCGGACTTATCCAGCACGCGATACGCCGTGACAGCGAGTTTGCCGTGGCGCGAGATGTGGGCGAGTTTGAGCGTTCCCGCGTTGTTGGCCGCGGCACCGTGACCCTCTGCGATGGGCAGCCGAATGACATCGCTCTCGTGCTTCGGCACGGCCCCGCAGATGGCCCAGTAGAACTTCTTGACGGTGCGCTGGAGAAACATCTCGCGGAGCTTGTCGTATGCGGCGGTGCGCAGGCCGACGATGAGCAGGCCGGAGGTGTCCTTGTCCAGCCGGTGCAGCAGTCCGAAGTCGCGCTGCTTGCCGAGGTTCTGGAGCTGGTTGCCGAAGTGCTGGAAAAGCCCGTTGAGCAGCGTATCGCCAAGGTGGCCTTTGCCCGGCTGGGTCGGCACCTTCGGGGGCTTTTCAATCACGAGCAGATGCTCATCCTGATAGCGGACGCCGTAGGTAATACTCGGATTGGGATCGATGGAGAGTGTGTTCATACGAAGGCCCGGGCGCAAGCCCGGGCAGGCACGCTCTGGCGTGTCCCGGAAAGGTATTGTACGACGGCGAACGCCATGAGACCATGCACGGGCATGCGCCCGTGCCTCGTTTCAGATCGGACAGGCCTCGTAGTCCAAATACCAGCGGAGTTCGCCCCCCAGGGGCTTCACGCCCAGCACCGGTAGTTCCGCGGCGGCCGCGGGGTCGCCCGCGCGGGCGGCGATTTTCCGAACGGTTTCGCGCTTCCCCTTCCCCGTCACCAGCACGCCGATGAACCGTGACGCATTAATAAGCGGGAGCATCATGGTCACGCGATCCGGAGGCGTGACGGTCGGGCCTGCATTGATTCGCATCAGCGGCAGTTCCACAGGCGGTGCGCCGTTGCTCGCCGGGCGCACGGCCTTGAGCGACTCGATGAGCGCGGGCGAGTGGGGGAAGAGCGACGCCGTGTGCGCATCGGCACCCATGCCCAGCAGCGTGAAGTCCAGCCGGTCGTGTCCCTTCTCGCGCCAGCCGAGCACATCGCGGAGCGTCTGCGTGTACTGCGCATCCGCGTCGTCGGCCATGGCGAAGATCGGGTGGACCTGCTCGGACGGAATGCCCGAATGGTCGCCGATGATCTCGCTGATCATCTTGTAGTTGGAACGCTCATCGTCGAACGGCACACGCCGCTCATCCACGATCCAGAGATGCGTGCGGCTCCACGGCAGCTCGCGATAGGCCGGATCGATCATCAGCCGCTGATACAAGATCACCGGAGTGGAGCCACCCGAGAGCGCGAGGTGAAAGTCCCCGAACGCCCGCACGCAGTTGTGCGCCTGGAGAAGCAAATCGGCCGCGACCGCGTCTACGAGCGCGTCCGCGTCCTCGCGCAGCACCACTGTGCCGGGGAGCTTGGGCGCGGGCGGTCGCCCGACGAGTTCGTACGTTTCCTGCTTGGGCACTGGCTGTTTGCTGGCATCCTCGGACATCCCGAAAGCGTAGCGGACGGGCGGCGATTCCGCGATCTCAACAGCCGCCAAACCACGCGCCTAGAAAATCGAAGATGTCCTGCACCGTCGGCGGCATCACGCCATTTCCACCGAAATGGGCATATGGGCTGGCGGCAAACCAGGCGTTGAGAAAATCAAAGATGTCCTGCGGGGAGATGGCTCCTGATGCGTTGAAATCTGCGTGGCAGCAGGGATCAGAGTAGCTTGCGCCCGGGTTGCACGCCGCGGCAGTCGCCGCGAATCGCGCCCCGATTCCCGGCGCAGGGGGCGTGCAATCCAGCGGGGAGATGGCTGTCGAACAGGTGAGTCCGCGGCAACAAACGCCCGACGGTGGGCAGGTGTTGGCCGGGCCGCACACGGTGTTCGGGCCGCGCCACGTGCCGTTGAACAGAGTACACAGGTTCAGACTCAGCGCGGCACAACTCGTCGTGCTGCAACATGCTCCGACTGGTACCGGGCACGCCACCACCACGCATGTGGTCGCGTTTCCCTGAAACACGCCCGCGAGGCTTTGGCAGTTTGCCTGCGAAAGCCCCGCAGTGCACGAGCCATCGTTCAGGCAGCACGCGCCGATCGGACAGACGGCGTTGGTAGCGCAGGCGACGCCGTCAGCAATGTAGTTGGAGCCCGCGAACTGGCACTGCTGTCGGCCGATTTGCGTGCACCCACCGGAGCCGTTGCAGCACGCGCCGGTCGGTTGCGGACAGATCACGGACGCGCACGAGGTTCCGTTTCCCTGATACACGCCACCACTCACGCATTGCGAGGATGATCCAAGCGTGCAGGAGCCGCTCGGATTGCAGCACGCGCCAGACTGTGCCAGGGCAACCGGAGCAGAACCGACTGCCATCAGCATCGCACACGCAGCAAGAAGATGTCGGAATGATCGCGGCGCAGCACATACCCGGGCACAACAGCCCGAGAACACATTCGTGGTGCGCGCACCGAACATCTCCGGCTCCGAGGCGCGGCGATGCTCGCCGGACCGCGTCGCCCCCCGCTTCGACGGGCCGAGTTTATCAACTCGCCGGCGGGGCTACAAGATCAACATCCTGTAAACCAAGCGTTCAGGAAGCCGAAAATATCCTGAACGGTGGGCGTGGCTGTGCCGTTGCCGCCGATCTTGCAATAGGGGCTGGCGGCAAACCACGCGTTGAGATAGTCAAAGATGTCCTGCACGGCGATGCCATTGGCCTTGTTGAAGTCCGCGTAGCAGCAGGGTGCGTTGTTGACGCCAGTTGCGTTACAGGCCGCTGAAGCACCGACAAACATCGCACCAACACCACTCGCGGGCGAGGTGCAGGAACCTTGTGCGATGCCGGTGGCGCACGTCGTGCCGCGGCAGCACACGCCCGCCTGCTGGCAGGGGCTGGGCGAGCAGACACTACCGCCGCCCTGCCATGTGAAACCGACATTGATGCAGGCCTGTTGCGTCTGGCTGGCCAGACAGAAGCCGTTGGTGGCGCAGCACGCGCCGGTGGGAAGGGGGCAGAACGTCGTGTTGCACGCGCTCGCATTGCCGCCGTAGATGCCGCCCTGCGTGCGGCACGCGGCGGGCGTCGCCACCGAACACGAACCAGAGTTTGCGACGCAGCACGCGCCCGTCGGGCACGCACCACTGACGCATGCGGAACCGCTCGTCTGATATGTGCCGCCGACATTTCCGCAATCACCGGGTGTCGCCGTCAGGCAGCCCGTACCGATGCAGCACGCGCCGGGGCAGGACTGAGCGTTGCAGGTCGTGTTCGCACCGCCGAAGGTTCCCGAGCCGCACGCCGCGGCCGTGAGCACCGAGCAGGTGCCTGCGGGCGCGCAGCACGCCCCGCTGGGCTGCGGGCAGGGGTTGGGCGAGCAGACGGTGCCCGCTCCACGGAATGTTGAACCCGCAGCACAGCCGGCAGAGGTCGTTGTGGTGCATGTTCCCGCCGTTGCGCAGCACGCGCCGGTCGGGCAGGTGCTGGTGCCGCAGGTCGTTGAATCACCTTGATATGCGCTCGTGCCTGTGCAAGTGGCCTGCGTGACCACCGCGCAGGTTCCCGTGCCCGCGCAGCACGCGCCGGTGGCCGCGCCGGCGCACGCGGCGGGTGTGTATGTCACCTGTTGCAGCACATCCCGCGTCGGGCGGAAAGAAGTGCTGAGATTGCTAAACCGCGTGTATCCCGCGGGCGCGCCGCCGCTGCACGCGACGGCGTACAGCCAGTTCCGCGTGCTGTATGTGAGGTTGTTGGAAGAACCGTTGATCGTGGTGCCCTCGGTGGCGAGGAAGACGTTGTTGCACAAGTTCACACTCGAGCAAGTGGTCGCGCCGGGGGCGTTGTGAACAGCAATCTTTACGATCACGGTGAAACGATTGAGCGGGTTTCCCGCAGTATCCAGGGCGTTTCCCGGCACGATCATCCGATCGATGGGGTCCGCCGTCTGATCGACGGAAAACTGCACCTTGCCCGCGGAGGCCGACGCGCCGCCGAGCAGCACATTGATCTCGTTGCATGTTCCCGAAACCCGCTGGAGCATCAAGTCACCGGGCAGTCCCGTCGAACTGGGATCGGGGCTCGACTCCACGGTAAACACGATGTTGGAGGTGCCGACATTCGGCTCGCCATCCCAAAGCTCGATCGTCCAACCCAGCCGCACCAGCGATCCATTGCTCCCGCTCAGCGCCGCCGCGGTTCCCGCGACGAACTCGACCATGTTCACTTCGACCGGAAACGCCTCATTCACCGCTGGCGTTCCTGGGATCGGATCCGCCACAATGTACGTGCTGCCAAACCCTTCACCTTCAACCATGCCGGCTTGCAGCGTGATCTCAACACCGGTATCCACACTATTGAACTGGTTCGCGACCGACGCGGTGATCTGCGTGCATCCAGGGCCGCGTGTGCCGAATCCGCCGCGAGCGCTCGCCGGCTTCCAGTTCACACGCTGCGTCTGCACAGTGGTAGGGCTGACGACGACTTCCTTTACCGGCTCCGCGGCGTACGCCATCGTGGATGCAAGCAACCCCGTGCCCAGCGCGAGCGCCGCGATCGTTCCGTGTCGCAACCCTTTGCATATTGTGCCGCACGTCTTCATGCACCGCTCCTTGAAGGTCTGTCGCAGAACGCGACAGAACCGGAAGTACCTACAACTCACCCCAAACACACTCGTTCCAGCAGCCGTGCCGCTTGGTCAGGGGAAAGTTTGCCTCTCATCTCTACGAACGCCAACCCGCTTTGGCTCCGCTTGTGAAAAATCGGTGGGTGTTCGGTAGAGGCGGGGTAGCAGTCTGCTTGGATTCCCTTACCGAATCTCATTTGGCGGGGGATTGTGCCACTGCCGCCCATCCTTGCCCAGCATTCGATCCGCCCCAGCTGGCCCCCACGAGCCGGCGGTATAGGTCTCGATCTTTTCCCGCACCTTGCGGCTGTCCAGGAACGGCTGACAGATGCGCCAGGAGGACTCAACTTCATCACGATGCTTGTACAACGTCCGATCACCTCGGATCGCGTCCAAAATCAGCGGGCCGTACGCCTCGATCGCCTCGCCGCCGAAGGTCTTCTGATAGTCCATGTCGAGCTTCGCGCTGGCGATCTTGAAGCCGCCGCTGCCGCCAAGCGCGCCGCCGGGCACCTTGCCATCCACGCGCAAGGAGATGCCCTCGGTCGGGGCGATGTTGATGACGATCCGGTTCGCGGGGCGCGACTCGGGCGCAACATCCAGATGCCGGAACAGCTGCGTCGGCGGGCGCTTGAAGACCACCACCACCTCCGTCAGCTTGGTCGCCATCTTTTTGCCGGATCGCAGATAGAACGGCACGCCGCTCCAGCGCCAGTTATCAAAGCCAAGCTGCACCGCGGCGTACGTCTCGGTGTTGTTCGCAGGATTCACACCCTGCTCCTGCACATACGCGGGCTCGCCCTTGGCGGCCTCCGCGTCGTAGCGACCGAAGACGCCGAACTCGTGGGCCCGTTCCACATCCAGCGGCGACGCCGAGTTGAACAGCTTGATCTTCTCGCGCATGATTGCGTCCGCGCCGAACTCGCTCGGCGGCTCCATCGCCACCATCGCCAGCACTTGCAACAGGTGGCTTTGCACCATGTCGCGGAGCGCGCCGCCGGTGCCCGCATCGTAATACGCCGCCCGCGTGCCTACGCCCACCGTCTCGTTCGCCGTCACCTGCACATGATCCACATGATTGCGGTTCCACAGTGGCTCGAAGATCGAGTTGGCAAACCGCAGCACCGCGATGTTCTGCACCAGTTCCTTGCCCAGATAGTGGTCGATGCGGAACGTCGCTTCTTCCTCAAACACCCGCCCGAGAGCGCGGTTCAGCGAGGTGGCACTGGCAAGGTCCCAGCCGAACGGCTTCTCGATGATGATCCGCTGCCAGCTCGAATCCTGCGGATTCAGCGAGCACCAGCGCTTCCCCTCCGCCACCAGCCCCGACACGCCGATGGCTCCGATGATCGGCTCATACAGGTTCGGTGCGACCGAGAGATAGAACAGGATGTTGGGCATCCCCGCACCCTCGCCGCCCGCACATTTGAGAATCCCACCCTCTTTCGCCAGCGTCTGAATCCGCGATGAGATCGGGTCGCCCTGCGTCATCTCCGCCGCGTCTCCGGGCTGGTAGTGCACGTTCCTGGCAAACTCATCCCACGCCGCGGCATCAAAGTGCCCGGCGAACTTCTCCGCCGAGGGGCGCAGCTTTGCGCGAAACTCGTCATCGGTCATCGGCGTCCGCGAGACGCCCATGATCTTGGTCTTGTCCGGCAGCGCGCCCTGGCGGCGCAGGTCATAGAGCGACGGGATAAGTTTGCGATGTGTCAGATCGCCGCTGGCCCCGAAGATGACGATAACACAGGGCTCGGGCGGGGCACTGGGATTGGTGGGCACGTTCGGCATGGTCGGATCGTAACGCCTTTCTTCCCCCGCCAACGCACCCCGCTCTTTCGCTACAGATCGACTAAATCCGGGCTGATGCTGGAAAGCCCACCGCTACCATCGACTTCGAGCCACTTCCCATGACCGACGCCACACGCATCCTGGATGCCAACCTGAACCGTGCCCGCGAGGCCCTGCGCGTGATGGAGGATGTCGCCCGCTTTGCGCTCTCAGATTCCGAACTGGCAGCGGACCTGAAAACCGCCCGACAATCCCTGCGTGCGATCGCCGAAGCAGCCGGGCTGGATGCCGGAGTGCTCGCCGCCTGGCGCGATACCCCGGGCGATGTCGGAACCACCATCACGACCGACGCGGAACGCACCCGTGCGACAATCCGTGATGTTGCCATCGCCGCGGGCAAGCGTGCGGGGGAAGCTCTGCGCGTGATTGAAGAGTGCGCCAAGCTCGATACCACACCCGCCTCCGCACATGCGAAATCTCTCCGCTACACCGTCTATGACCTTGAGAAGCGCATGACGCTCGCGCTCGGCACCGGACGCGCCAGGCAGTGGCGGCTCTGCGTGCTCATCACCGAATCGCTCTGCCACGGACGAAGCTGGGAAAAAGTTGCCGGGGCGGCGCTCCGCGGCGGCGCGGACATGCTGCAACTCCGCGAGAAGTCCTTGGACGATCGTGAACTCCTCGCCCGCGCCGCGCGGCTGGTCGCGCTCTGCCACGAGCACCGCTCGTGCTGCATCATCAACGATCGCCCCGACATCGCCATGCTCGCCCGCGCCGATGGCGTGCATCTGGGGCAATCCGATCTCGCAGTTCAAGATGTACGGAAACTGGCGGGCTTCTCGATGCTCGTGAGCGTTTCGACCATGAACATGCAGCAGGCCCGCCAAGCCGCTCGCGACGGCGCGGATATCTGCGGTCTCGGCCCGATGTTCCCCACCACCACCAAGCACAAGCCCGACCTTGCCGGCCCCGCGTATCTTCGGGAATACCTCGCCGACGAGCAGACCGCCCGCATCCCGCATCTGGCAATTGGTGGAATCAGCAGCGCGAACATCGGCGAACTGGTGGCAGCGGGATGTCGCGGTGTCGCAGTGTCCAGCGCGGTCTGCGGCGCGGACGATCCGGAATCGATGTGCCGAATGCTTGCGACCGCCCTTCCGCGGCTTCCCTGACGCGCGACGGCGCACCCGTACCCGTGCCGCCGGTGTTCGTCGCTTCGGCGAACGACGGCGCGAGATACCACCGCGCGCGTGTTCCAATACGTTTGCCGACTTCCAATCAGCTCAGAAACGAGCTGGCGATCACCACATTCTCAGTCGCGGATGCGCCATCCACCTTCTTTGCAACACCGTGTGCATCCAGCCACACGATTGACGAACTGCCGGTGCTTACCGCAACCGAGATCGCCTCGGGAGCCGTTACTACGACCGGCGTCTGCTCGGCGGGCACCGTGGCGATCGGTGCGGGCTCGTTCACCTCGGCTTCGGGGCTATCGGCGGCGACGGGGTCCATGTTGGAGGTGATGACAACTTCGCCACCCTGATAGTCCGCCGCGCGGCCGTAGGTCTTCGGTGCAGCATTCGACACATCTGTCAGCATCGGGTATCGCATCGAGCCGCCCGGCTCCTGGTCAACGGCGCCGCCGTCCAGATCAACATTCGCATGGACTTCGTTGCCCAGCGCCTGTGTTCCCCACCCGCCGCCGAAGTCGTACACATCAGCGTCATTTGTCGCGGCGGCGGTCTCGGGCGCGGCGGGATCGCTGGAAGCATTCAGAAATGTCGCATCAGCCACAACGACCTGCTCGTGCGTCGGAGCACCCAGCATCGCATCCGGAGCCGCGCTCAGCAGCGAGCGGGATTCGAGCGTTTCGAGACGGTGATCGAACGTGCCGTGGAAGTTCTTCATGGCGTGGAACCCTTGTCTTAAGTTGTTCATCCGAGACGGAAACTATGTGCCGGTGGTGGGGCCGGTGGATACCTCAACTCTGCCTCATCCGGCTCCGCTGGCCATGCAAGCAAACGCTCGCACGCGCCCGCGTACCGACCATCCGGCCTGCGCGGGCGTAAAGACTCGTTATCGGTCATTACCACCCCCGTTCCGCGCGGGTCCGTTCGCGCCCACAGTGCAACCTGTGGATGCCCTCCAACTGTCCGATGGAATCAAACCGCCCACTATGCGATTGCCATCTCGCGCAGTAGCATTCCAGCTATGGCCGTCACCTTTCGCAAACAGGTTCTGGATAACGGGCTCACCATCATCGCCGAGTGCGACGCCGCGGCTCATTCCGCCGCCGCCGGTTTCTTCGTCAAGACCGGCGCACGCGATGAGCACGCGCCCGTCATGGGCGTCAGTCACTTCCTTGAACACATGATGTTCAAAGGAACTCCTGGACGCACCGCCGAACAGATCAACAAGGACTTCGACCAGATCGGTGCCAAGAACAACGCGTACACATCTGCGGAGATGACCTGCTTCCACGCCTCCGTGCTGCCCGAATCTCTGCTCGGCAACGGTGGTGCGATCGATCTGCTCTCGGACATGCTCCGGCCCGCGCTCCGCCAGGATGATTTCGATACCGAAAAGAACGTCATCCTTGAAGAGATCGCGATGTACGAGGACAACCCCTTCTGGGTTCTCTACGAACGCGCCATGGAACTGCACTTCGCGGGCGAGAATCCCGCCCGCCCCGGGCACACCCATCCCCTCGGCCACCGCGTACTGGGCACCAAGCAGACCATCACCGACCTCACCAGCACGCAGATGCGCGACTACTTTCAGTCTCGCTATTCCGCCGACAACACCGTCGTGGCGCTCGCGGGCAAGATTGACTTTGACGCCGCAGTGGACGAGCTCTCTCGCAGGTGCGGCCACTGGGCACGCACCGGCGCACGCCGCACATCCGGCACGCCGCCGCTGGCCGAACGCACGCTCGAACTCCGCGATGAGAAAGTGAACCGCGCGTATCTCGTGGTGCTCTCCTCGGCTCCAGCGTCCGATGATCCGCGCCGCTACGCCGCGTCGCTCATGGCCCAGGTGCTCGGCGGTCCTGACAACTCGCGGCTGCACTGGTCACTCATCGAAACCGGTCTCGCCGAACAGGCAGAGGTCGGCTTCGAACCCAAGGACGGCTGCGGCGACTTTCTTCTCTACATCGCCTGCGATCCGGAGCGTCGGGAGGAAATCTGGTCCATCGCCAACGCCCAGATCGACGCCCTGTCCTCCACGCTCTGTGACGCCGATCTGGAGAAGATTCGCTGCAAAGCTGCCACCGGCGTCACACTCGCGGGCGAACGCCCCGGCGGGCGCATGCAGCGTCTGGGTCGCCAGTGGACGTATCTGGGCACCTATTCAACGCTCGAAGAGGAACTCGCGAAGATCAACGCCGTGACCGTCGCGGATGTGCGCCAGGTCATCGCGGATTTCCCACTGCGCCCGCGCACCGTCGGATGGTTGTTGCCGAAGTAAGTGCCATCGCGAGTGCGAGACTCCGCACGACTCCCTATGCCGCAGCCGCGGGTGCGTACACCCGAATCACGTTCTTCCCGGCCCGCTTGGCTGCTTGCACCGCTTGCTCCACAATCGCCATCAGCGCGCCGTGGTCGTCAAAGCGTTTGATCATCTCCACATCCAGCGCGGCCACGCCCACGCTCACCGTCACACGGATACTGGGCGGGGATCCCGACTTTGCCGCGACCAGCTTCACCGGCTCGCACGCGATCTCCGTTCGCACCTGCTCACTGGACCTGACCGCCGCCGCCCGATCCATACGCGGCAACAGCGCGACGAATCGCCCCGCGTCGTATCGCGCCACCAGTCCCCCGGTGTTTGCAAACGCACGCTCCAGCCGCCCGGCAACACCGATCAGGATCACATCCCTGGCATCCGCGCCGAGTTGTGCGTTCAGCCGCTCCAGTTCGTCCACCTCGAACATCGCAACCGCCAGCGGACCGATGCCCTGACGGGTCTGCTCGAACGCCGCAACCATGCCGCGCTCAAACTGCAACCGGCTCGCAACGCCGGTCAGTTCATCACTCGCCTGTTCATCGCCGGATGGACTGGCCTGTGTGCCATGCTCTCCGGCATGAACGCTCGTCGCCACCAGCCGCGCCCGGGCATCCAGCAGCATCTGTTCCTGGTTCACCGGAAGCACCGGGGGCAGACTCAGCAGCGAGGCCGCCTCGCGCACCTGCGTGCCGATCACCCTGAGCACATCGTCCGCGCGGCTGTTGTCCAGCCCGAACCACTGCTCGGCACGCTCGTAAAACCGACGCAGCGCCTCCGTTGGCTCGGCGACGGTCAATACATCCGAGGCGATATTTCCCAGCCCCACCGCCCGCACCACACCCGTGTGTTCCACGGGCGCGGCGGTCGGCCGCTCGTGATACTTGATCGGCATGACCAGAGATTCTGGAAGTTTCCACTTCTTCGCAAGCATCGCACCCACATCCGCGTGGTGCATCCCGATCACCCGAACTTCGTGTCCCAGCACCCGACGGTGGTCCCCCTGCGCCAGCGCGAGCACCCTCGTGTATTCTCTCTTGAGTGTCTGATGCAGCGCGATCATTCCGACGTCCTGCAACAATCCGCCGAGAAAACACTCTTCCGCGTTTGGCAGCCGCGCCTTGTTCGCGATGGAGCGAGCCGCGATCGCCGTGTACAGCGCGCGGCGCCAGTATTCCTCCATGTCAAACTCGCCGGTGTCGGTGTCCTTGATCGCCGAGACCAGCGTGAAGCTCAGCGCGAGCGTCTTCACCGCCGACATGCCCAGCATCACGATCGCCTGATTGATGCTCGAGCACTTGGTCCGTACCGCGTACATGCTGCTGTTCACGGTCCGCAGAATCTTCGCGGCCAGCGCCTGATCGTTCTGGATCGCGTCCGCGAGCTGCTTGAACGAGACATTCTCGCTCGCTGTGAGCTCTACCACGCGCATCGCCACGGCGGGCAGCGTTGGCAGCTCGCGGCAGGCCATGACCTGTTCTAATACTTCAGGGTTCATCGAGCGGTCGCGTTTCGGTTGGCGGCTCCATCCTCCAAAGCCCGGAACGATTCCAAGCGATCAATCGACCGAAGAACAACATTCCTTGACGTTCTCTCCCGGCAACGCCCAAGTCGCACACTTCCCCGCGTTATCGACTCCATCATCACGTCGTTATCAACGCCCATGTGCGGCCGATTATCGCGGCAGTTTCCCGCCAAACACCAGCCCCATCGTCGGCGGCTCCGTGCCCAGCACATAACGCAAATAGGACGCAAGCAACCGATTGGCCCGCTCCACCGCGTGCCCTCCCTCGTTTCCCCCCTCATCCGCCGCGGCCACGCCCGCAAGCCCATCCTTCTCCAAGCCGCGCAACAACTCAATCGTCCCCGCACGCACGCGCCACGCCTTCGCTCCCTCGCTCCCCTCGCTCTCCCCACCACTCTGCTCGGACCGCTCGCTCGTCAGCCCCCCCAGCGCCGCGCTGAACAGGTGCCATCGCGATTCCCCGATCGGCTCCCCCGTCCGCACATCCACATCCAGCACCGGCCGATACCCCGTCTCCACCAGCACACTCCACTGAAACTTCAACATCGCCGGCCCAATGTCTCCCGGCGATTGCAGCAGCCGCAACGTCTCCAGCGTTTCGTCATAGAGCGCCACATGCGGATCATGGTCGTGGATCGCGTGCTGGATCAGATCCGCTACATACAGCCCGGCGTGATGCACCCGCAGGTTCGCACGCAGCGCGGGAAACAGCTCCGCCAGATCCCACTCCGTCAGCAGCGCCAGCTCCGACTGCGGCCGGACAATCACGCCGATCCGGCCACGCGTCAGCGGCTCCACCCCGCCTGAATACGGCGACTTGGGCCGCCGCGACCCCTTCGCCAAAGCCCGCACCATCCCCATCCCGCGCGTGAAGAGCGCACAGGTCTGGCTGGTCTCCGAAAAATCCCACTGCCGAATGCAGATGGCTTCGTCGATCGTCGCGGGCATGGGAGACAGTATCAGAGCCGAAGGGCGTCAGCCCCCGGTCTTCTCCACCACGAATACATGCCTGTTGACCGTATCCGAGGGCTTACGCCCTTCGGCTCTGAAACCTTCTACCCTCTTCCATGCACTTCTGCCTCGTTGACCGCATCCTCAAACGCTCCGATGACCGCATCGTGACCTTCAAGCAGGTCACTGCCGCCGAGGAGTATCTTCAGGACCACTTCCCCGCATTCCCCGTACTTCCCGGCGTGCTCATGGTCGAGTCGCTCGTACAGGCCGCCCGAACGTTGGTTCAGGACCGCCCGGAAACCGCCCGCACGCGGCTGGTCCTCGGCTCCGTCCGCGCCCTCAAATACGGCTCCTTCGTCCGCCCCGGCGAGACCCTGCGCGTTGATATCACCCTGCACAAAGTCAATCCCGACGGCTCCTACGACTTCAAGGGTGAAGGCACCGTCGCCCGCGATTCGGACACCCCCGAAACCGGCCCCGCCACCGCCGTCAGCGGCCGCTTCACGCTGCGGCCAATGCGTGTGGAATAACACAAAATCAAGCGTCAAAGTCTGGTGCTTGCATCCCACATCCGACATCCGACCTCCCCCATCCGACATTCCTACACTGCCCCCCCATGACCAACGACGACATTTTCGCCAAAGTCCGCACCGTTCTCGAAGAAGCCCTCGGCGCCGATGCCGATGAGAT
>JBKJOD010000190.1:0-2529 GCA_046593245.1 Phycisphaerales bacterium | reverse complement strand
CGCACGATAGCCACCTATCTTCCCGCTGGCGCGGTTGAGGTTTTTGACGGCGGTTAGCCCGACTTCGCGGATTGGAGTGCTTGGGATAGCGCCTTGCCTGGTGAGTCCATCAAAATTCAGCGTCTGGTCTGCACTACAGGATAGCCCTTTTCGTGCAGGGTTCAGGGCTTGGGCGCGGCGGTGATCTTCGGGGGCGGTTGGTCGGGCAGGGTCAGTTTGAGCTGGTCGAGCAGGAGTTGCAGGTCTTTCTCAGGCTGGGTAAAGCGGGCCATGATGATCTCTCGGCCATCGGTGGTGGGTAGATGAACATCAAGCATCTGTATGGTGGCGAACTTCTCCAGTGCTGATCGTGGTGTGAGGCCGTTGGCGCTCTGTTTGAGCCGGGCTTTGAGGGTGACTTGCAGTGCGTATGACAAGAAGCTCACAAAGATGTGGGCTTCGATGCGGCGGTCGAGCTGATGATGGATGGGACGGATGGAAAGGTCGCCTTTGAACCGAACGGAGTGAGACAGATGCGACGAAGGAGCACCCGCAGGGCGAGCGGGAAGGGTGGCGGGAGCGAGTCAACTCTTTGAAGGCTTGTTCGACTTCGGTGAGTTGCAGGTAGAACTCCCAGAGCTTCGCGGGGTCGGTTTCGCTCATGTTGGTGCGCAGGAGGTAGCGGCCTTCTCTGCGCCAGGCTTCACGCAGTTTGCCGCGATCAAGCCGATAGGTGAGCGTGGCGGTCTGACGTTTACCCCTCCCATGATGCGTGACTTCGACGGTGGCGAAGCGGGCGTCGCGTCCGGCGTCTTTCCTGGCGGCACCGATGGCTTGATGCACGGCGTCGCGTTTCATGGGGCGTTTGCGAGTAACGATGGCTTTGAGGGCGTCGAGATACTTGCGCAGCCGACGACGGCGCATGGAGCGCTCTTTCTTCACGCGATCCTGGCTCTCGGCGAGCACATAGGTTTCGCCTTCATGCGGCAGGAGCTTGACGTGCACGCTGGGTCGGGCTTGCTGCGAGTCGCGTTGGAGAAGTGGTTGTTCGAGCGCGGTGAGTTTGCCTTTCGGGGTGCCGACGAGGTAACTCACCGGCGGTGTGCTGCCGCGCATTTGCTCAAGCACTTCTTCGGTGGGAATGCCTCAGCCGAACGGAGTGAGACAACCGGAGCGGAGCGGAGATAGCTGGCGAAGATCATAACCCAAGAGAAGCCAGCAAATGCGACGAAGGAGCACCCGCAGGGCGAGCGGGAAGGGTGGCGGGAGCGAGTCAATCCATGACCCAGATGCGATCCGCTTTGCCGTATTGATCTTCGATTTTGGCGAGGAAGTCTTTGAGCGTTGTTTTGTCAGTGGTGTTACCTGGAAGCACTTCGTAGGCCAAGGGAAAGCCTTCGGGCGTGACGATGAGGGCGATGACGATTTGCACGCAGTCGCTGCGTTTGTCGCGGCTGTAGCCGAAGCGTCGCAGGCCTGATGAGTCCTCGGGTGGATCGCTCTCGAAGCAAGTGCTCGTGAGGTCGTAAAGGAGCACTTCATACTTGGCATTGAAGAGGCTGCGCCAGCGCTCGGTGAGATGATCGAAGAGGGCGCGCTTGTGTTTGAGCAGCAGATCGTGACACTCGTAAAGGTGATGCTGTCCGGCGAGGCGGAAGTCGCTGCCGAGCAAGTCGGCGATGGCGCTGTGATCGAACCAATGGCGATGCAGCCGCCATTCCGAACCAGGATCGATGAGCCGGTAAAGCACAAGCGTTTGCAGCACGAGATCCCAGCGTGTGCCTTTGCGACTGGCAGGCAGATGCTCGCGCCAGAAGCTATCGAGACCGAGCTGCCGCCACAGCTCGCAGCCCAGCCAGCAAGCGCCCCATTGCCTCGGCCTGCGCAGCGACATCTGCGACAAACGCACACGCACGATGGGCAGAGCATCGTCTGCCGACTCGAGCGGCGCATGCTCCTCGGGAAAGAGCGCGACCTGCTGCGGCGCATCTTCATCCTGGCCGAAGAGATTGATGCTTTTGCGCCAGGAGGCTTCCTGAGGGCCATTGAGTTCGCCGAGATAGAGGACGTGGCGTTGAACGATGCGATCATCGTGAAGTCGACGGTTCTCGACGACGCTCCAGTAGAGGTGCTCTTTGCCATCTTTGCGACGTTTGCTGCAACGCAGGAACATGATGGCTGCTGAAGATGGCCATGTTTTTGCAGGCGCAACCACCAAGGTCTGCACTACAAGCCACTTTGAAAAAAATGGCCTTGAAAATCAAGGGGTTACGCCCCTCAACAGACCGAAAACAACTGTTTTTCAAGTCGAATCCGCGAAGTCGGGCTATAATGTGGCGATGCAGGAAAGCGAAGACTCAACCAGGGGCGTGGATCAAGGGATCGCCCACCGGTTTGTGCGGGTGTTTGCCGGGTTGGCGCTCGTGCTGGGCGGGGTGGCGGTTTTCGGGGCGCTGCATGATTGGCCGCAGGCGCTGGAGCGCATGAAGGAGTCGGGCAAGTTCATCGTGAATGCCTATGTGCAGTGGGGGGAGTTCTGGGCGTGTGCGG
>JBKJOD010000182.1:0-6520 GCA_046593245.1 Phycisphaerales bacterium | reverse complement strand
TTCCTCGTCGTCGATGCCATGACGGGCCAGGATGCGGTCAACTCCGCGAAGGCCTTCCACTCCAAGCTGGAAGTGGATGGCATCGTGCTGACCAAGTTCGATTCCGACACCCGCGGCGGCGCGGCCATCAGCGTGAAGCACGTCACCGGCGCGCCCATCAAGTTCGTCGGCACCGGCGAGAAGCTCGACGCCATCGAGCCCTTCCACCCCGAGCGCATCGCCACCCGCATCCTCGGCATGGGCGATGTCGTCTCGCTGGTCGAGAAGGCCCGCGCTGAGGTCTCTGAGGAAGAAGCCGAAGCACTCAACGACAAGTTCGCCAAGGGCGAGATGACGATGGAGGACTTCCTCAAGCAGCTCCGCACGCTGCGCCGCATGGGCCCGCTCAAGCAGCTCATGGGCCTGCTCCCCGGCGTCGGCGGCGCGCTGAAGGATGTCCACATCGACGACAAGCAGCTCGACCGCGTCGAGGCGATCGTCCACTCCATGACCCCCGCCGAGCGCCGCAAGCCGGACATGCTCGACAACCCGCGCCGCCGCCGCGTCGGCAAGGGCAGCGGCACCACCGATCAGGAAGTCGGCCAGCTCGTCAAGCAGTTCTCCACCATCAACAAGCTCGCCAAGTCCCTCGGCGGCATGGGCGCGATGGACCGCGTGAAGGCCGTCAAGGAACTCGGCAAGGGCGGCATGGCCGAGATGATGCCCGGCGTTTCCGGCTTGCCACAGTTCCGCACCAAGGGCAGCACGGCGACGACGAGCATCAAGAGCAAGTTCAAGAAACGTAAGTGATGGGAAGGGATCAAGGGATCAAGGGATCGAGACGAACCCGACGCGCAAGCGAGGGAATATTCACCGCGGAGTACACGGAGGGCCGCGGAGAAAAAGGCAAACCCCGACCGCAAGCGGGGTAGATCCTGGCCTGTCCTACTATTCCGCGATGGCTCATCGCGCACACAGGCCGCTCCTCTGGCTCTCCTTCTTCGGCATCCTCGCGGTGTCGGTCGTGTCCGGATGGCTCGCGATAAAAGTCTGTCGACAGGACGGGCTGACCATTATCGTGCTCCTTGAGATCGCGGTCTGCCTTCTCACAGCATTCGTGGCATTCGAGCGGTACGCCCTGTTGCGGTCTCGCGATGGTCTGACCGATCGCGTGGGCAAGTAACGTCGGACACGAGCCCGACGCGCAAGCCAGGGTGCTTGGTTCATCCGACGAGGCGTGAGCATTCGGATTCGGAGATGCGGGAAGGGGTTCCGCACCCCCAAGCCTCCACCGCTTCCCGCACCCAACCCGGCGAAAGACAGAGAGCCAACGGTCGCCGATCGCAAGCTCTATCGCTTGTGCATCCCATCAGCAGGCAGTCGGTACCATCCTTGACTATGTGGTCTGCCGCCAAGCGATTCCTCCTCATGCAAGTCTCCTGGCCCTTCCGGAGCCTCGCGGCGATCGTCGTGTTGTTCGGCTGCACTCTCTTACTCCTCGACGTCGCTCCCGCAGGATCTAGTACGCACAGCTCTGGTATCCGGCTGTCGTATGGCATACTCAGATACGCTCGTTCCCACGATGCCGTGCCCGTCTCTCTCGCCGCGCTTGAAGCCGCCGACCCGCAATGCCATCAATGGGTCAAAGACGAGTGGGGCCGCTCGTTCCAATACACCGTGGAGTCCGACGGCACGGTCACAGTGACGTCGCTCGGAAGGGATGCCAAGCCCGGCGGCAATCACGCGAATACGGACCGGGTCTGGCGGCTCCATTTGAAGAACACATCAGGTCAATGGCTGAACCCCGAAAATGATGCCGATATAGCCCAATGGCTTGCGAACATTCCGCCACCGAAGTACTGATGCATTTGACACCGATCGCCCTGCACGCGGGTGGCCCGGCGTTCCCCATCCTGTAAACCGTCCCGCGCCTCCGGCTTCCGCGGCTCTGAGCGGACGCCGGTGATGCGCCAGGAAAGTGTTCGATATGCACTGTGATCCGCACCGTCGTTGGCCCAGAACGGCGACAGGCGGTGGCACGGCGTCTGATCTCGCGTTTGCTCCCGTTGCTCGCTCAACGGCTCCGCATGATCGCTCGGTTGCAGGTGTTGATCGCTCAACCTTCGCAACCCATCGATCCATTGGGGCTGTTGATCGCTGAACTCCGGCGATGATCGATCAACGGTCGTTGTGGATCGATCCTTTGGAGTTGTGGATCCATGGTGTGCGGCAAATGCGCGATGCCCGTCGGTGGTGGATCGGGGGCGCGGAGGGGTGGGTCCGAGAAAAACGGGGGTTGGGTGGTGCGGGGCGGGGCGATTGCGATGGGGCCCGCTCGCTCACGCTCGGCACGCGTTGAGGGGGCGACCGGATAGAAGGTCTGGAAAGAAAAAACCGAAAAATCAGTACAGCACGTTCAGTCGTTGCAGTCGAGCGTCGATGGCATGGGCGGTTCTTTTTTTTCTCCCCACACTCTTTGGATACAGCATCCAGAAAGTCGAGGCCCGACATGGGCACCATTCCCAATGATGATCGTCAGATGATTACGTTCTGTGCCGCGCACAAGGACACATGGTCACAGAACCAGGCCGCGATCGGCGTGAGCGCGGCGCAGAACTCCGCGATGGCGGCCGCGCTGCTCAGCGCGGAAAAAGCACTCGGCGAAGCCGAGGCCGCCCGCGCCGTCAGCAAGGGCGCAACCACGACGTTCAAGAGCAACTCGCGCTCGCTGCGCGATGTCTGCTCCGACATCGTCCGCACGATCCAGACCTTTGCCAAGAACAACAACAATCCCGCCGTGTACGGCCTCGCGGACATTCCCGCACCGCAGCCGCGCTCGGAGAATGCACCGCCGCCCGGCCAGCCCAGCGACATCCGCGCCGGAATCAACTCCGACGGCTCGCTCACGCTGACGTGGAAGAGCAACAACCCCAGCGGTGTCTCCAACGTCGTGTACAAAGTGCAGCGCGCCTTCAACGGCACCAACAACTACACGCTGCTGGACACCGTCGGCGAGCGCACCTTCACCGACACGACCATCCCCTTCGGCACCACCAGCGTTTCCTACATCATCACCGGCAAGCGCGGCGGCCAGACCGGTCTGATGAGCAACTCGTTTACCGCGCAGTTCGGCAGCGTGCCCGGCGGCGGCGGGATGTTCATCGCGTCAACAACCACCGTGCCCAGCACGGGGATGAAGATGGCGGCGTGAGAGAAAAAGCAGGGGGAATCGGACATCGGGAGTCGGGAATCGGGTGAAGGCAACGGCCGTCCGATCTCCGCATCCACCCGATTCCCGATTCCCGACTCCCGATTCCCGTTCAACACACACACGCGGCCCCGGGTCTGTTCGACCGGGGCCGCGTGCTTTATGACTTCCCCCCCCAGTCCCCACTCCCCACTGCCCACTCCCTCCCCTCACTCCTTCCCGAACGGCAGCACATCCTTCGCCTCGCCCCGCACCCACTTCTCCAGCCGCGGCCAGAACACCTCTTTCATCAGAATCCGCACGCACGCGGCGACGGGTATTGCCAGCAACAGGCCGTACACGCCCGCGAGCGCGCCGCCCGCGATGGAAGAGAACACGATCGTCGGGATCGCAAGGTCCGTGTGCTTGCCCTGGATGGTGGGCGTGAGGAAGTAGTCGTCCAGAAAGTTCGCGGTGATGTGGATCGCCGGAGGAGCGATGAGGATCCACCAGAAGCCGCCGCTGGACGCACACAAGTGCGGCGCGAAGACCGGGCCCTCCACACCGCCGAGCCACATCAGCATCATCGCGATGGGCGCGCCGATCGCCTGCATGAACGGCACGATGAAGATGATCCCCACGATGGGGCCAAGAATCCACGGCGCGGGGACGCCCGCGAGGAAGTACATGAGCGTGAAGAAGCAGGCCTCGATGGCGCAGATGGTGATGCGGCCGCGCACGAAGCCCGCGATGGCCCTGTCCATCTTGCCCAGAATGTACGTGGCCCGCTCGCGCTTGGACTCGGGAATGAAGGACTCCGAGAAGGTCAGCACGCTCGCCCAGCCGGTGGAGAAGAAGTAGAAGAAGATCGCGGTGAGCACGGCTTGCAGCACGATGCTGCCCACGGTGGCCACGGTGGCAAACGCCGCGCGGGCCGCGTCCGCGCCGTTGCTGGCGACGCGGCTGCCGAGTGTCGCCGAGAGCTCGCCCGCGTGCGTGCTCAGCCAGTCGATGGCGCGCTGGCCCAGCTCGCGCATCTCCTCGCGCCCGCCCAGACGGGCCATCAGGCCGTGGGCTTCTGACAGTGTGGAAGATGCGGGCGGCGCCGGCTCGGCAACCGCTGGTGGTTGTGGCGGCGTGGCACCCTCATCCTTCTTCAGTTCCTTCCGCGCCGGCCGCTCCGCGAGGAAGTTGCGGACGCTCATCCACGCGCCGCTGGGCACCTCCGCCTTGAGCTGCTCATCCTCCGGCGCGGCCGCCGACTTCTGCACCTTCGAGATGCTCGCCGCCAGTTCCGATGCACCCTTCGCCCCCTGCACCACTGCGAACCCGGTGCCCAGCACCGCGGGCACCACCAGCACGAAGAAGGTGATCCCGATGATCCCCATCGCCGCAATCCGCCGCGAGCAGTACCGCCGCGCCACCACCCAGCGCACCAGCGGCTCGAACAGATACGCGAGCGCCAGGGCGAGCAGGATCGGCACCGTCACTACGCGAATCTGATAGCCCAGATACACCACGCCGACAATCGCGGCGATGAGCATCAGATCGCGCACCCACTGGATCTGCCAGAGGTGCAGGCGAGCGATGGAGTGGTGCGGCGGTGTGAGAGCTGGCGGATTCTCGTCCTGCATGGTCGGCAGGATACGGGGTATCCGGACACATGGCACATCGCACATGGCTACAGGGCACATTCGGAACAAGACACATTGGGAACAGGCGCAGCCAGCACCCTGTATTGATGTGCCATGTGGCCATGTGCTATTTGCTATGTTCGCGAGCCCGCTCAGCAGATGCAGGCGGCCGCGCCCGCGTTGAACGCCTCGGCGAAGTCATACACGCACTTGAAATCGTCGATGGAGTCGCGCTCCCCGGCGCGGAGTTCCTTGCGATCAATCATGGCGTAGACGATGGTGCCGAAGTCCTCGGTGCGGGTGATGCCCCAGCGGGCCAGGACCACGCCGGCGAGCATTCCATAGCGGTGAATCGCGAAGCTCTTCAGACCGTGACAGAGCTGCTGCCCGGTGATGTGGCGGCGGCCATCTTCGGCGGGGTTGGGCTGCTGCGGCGCGGGGCCATGCACGCACTCCGCGGCGTGGCGGAGCCCTTCACGGACAAACTCGAACGCCTCTTCGGGCAACTGCGATGCGCGGGTGCGAATCGCGGGCCAATCCAAGCTGCTGGAACTGTTCACGAACGATCACTCCAGATCGGACAGATATTCCCGCGATCCTACTGCCGGCACACTCGTCAAGGAGATGCGGTGCGGGGAAGCAATCGTATGCCGGAGTTGGCCGATGGCGAGTGCATCTGGGGAGAATCGCCGCCGGTTCAGGCGGGTCGCTTTGCCTTGCCTTGTTGCCCAATCTTGCCACGGTTTCCCAGTTTGACGGGTGAGCGCGATGCGACCGGCTTGCTGAGATGGTGTGAAGCCGCGACTACGAACCGAAGTGGCTTGCCGGCCCACGCTCCGGCGTAGTCAATCCCGATGCGCGCCGTGCGGGCGATGTGGCGTGGCTTGAGCGGCGGAAGTTCGAGGTTCGCGTGAGGTTCCGCGATGAAGAGCGTGCGGCCGCTGACAAGATCGAGGCCATTCTGCTCGCGCCCGATGGACATGGCCTGACAGAGCCGCGCGGGGCCGGAGCAGAGCTCTCGATCGGGCACCGTGCGGGCGACACGCGCGGCTTTGCCGGGATGAACGCCGCGGAGCGTTCGCATCGCGTCCAATCCCATCATGGGCTCGAGGGCACGAATGAGCACGGCGTGCGGCACGTCGATCTCGCCGCAGACGACGTTCATGCAGTAGTGCATGCCGTAGGTGAAGTAGACATACGCGGTGCCGGGGCGCGAGTACATGTGCTCGTTCCGCGCGGTGCGGCGACCGCGATACGCGTGCGACGCGGCGTCGATCACGCCGCGATAGGCCTCGGTCTCGACGATGCGGCCGGCGAGGGTGGTGCCGTTATCGAGCACGCGGACGAGGAGGTGGCCGAGGAGACGCTGGGCCAGTGAGCGGGAATCGCCGGAGAACTCGTTGCGCTTCCAGCGGCGGCCGATCACGCGTTGTGCGCTCAGCACGGTCATGCGTACGCGTGCAATCCCGGCAGAATCAGGTTCACGCCGAAGTAGGTCCAGAGCATCACGATGAAACCGAGCACACTCAGCCAGGCCGTGACCAGCGCGCGGTTCGAGAGGTTCGCGAAACGGATGTGGATGACGACGAGATAGACCAGCCAAGTGACCAGCGCCCAAAGTTCCTTGGGATCAAACGCCCACCAGCGGCCCCAGGAGTGGTCGGCCCACCACGCGCCGAGCAGGATGCCCACACCGAGCGTCCAGAACGCCAGTTGCAGA
>JBKJOD010000150.1:0-5054 GCA_046593245.1 Phycisphaerales bacterium | reverse complement strand
GCAGGTCGATCGAATAGGCCTCCATGCCGGATCTCCTTCTTGATCCGACAACTCTGCCCACAATCCCGGCCCGCGCCAGGAAAATCGCGCTACGAAGTCAAAGAAACCGCTCTAGTGCCCAGTGCCTGATGCCCAGTGCCTCCTTTCCATACACTCCGGCATGACATCCCTGCGCACCCTCACCTTCGGCGATTTCCTCGACCAGATCGGTGCCAAAACCCCCGCCCCCGGCGGCGGCGCGGTTGCCTCATCCGTTGGCGCGCTCGCCAGCGCGCTCGGACGCATGGTCGTCGCCTATTCAGTCAACAAAAAGTCCCTCGCCGAACACCAACCAACGCTCGAGCGTGCCGCCGAAGTCCTCTCCCGCACCGCCGACCTGCTCCTTGAGCTTGCCGAAGAAGATGCCGCCGCGTACACGATCGTCAACGAGCTCTCCAAGCTCCCCGAAACTGATGAGCGTCGCCTGCGCGAGTGGCCCGCCGCCGTCGCCCGAGCCGTCGATGTCCCCCGCGCCGTCGTCGGCGCCTGCTGCGATCTGCTCCGCCTGCTCGAATCACTCCAACCGATCACCAACACCCACCTCCGCTCCGATCTCGCCATCGCCGCCATCCTCGCCGAGTCCGGAGCCAAGTCCGGCTGGTGGAACGTCAAGGTCAACCTGGACTACATCTCCGACCCCATCGCCCGCACCCGCCTGGAGTCCGAAATGCGCACCATGCTCACCGACGCCGGCCGCCGCCGAGACTGGATCGAATCCGCCTGCTCTTAAGCCATGTCTCGATGCCTCATGCCTCAATGCCTTGTTCTCGTTCAGCCGCTTCCCGTCCGAACATCCCACATCCCACATCCGACATCCCACATTCTTCCATGCCCTCCATCGACACCTCCTCCTCCCTCCGCATCGCAGTCCTCATGGAAATGCTCGAGGATGTCAGCCGCGCCAAAGATGCCGAGACCGCCTTTCGCGCCTTCGCCAAACGCATCCGCCGCGTCCGCCCGATTGATGCCTATGCCAACATCTCCACTGCCGGTCTGGCTCCCGGCGAGTTCCGCGTTCTCCGCACCCATCGCGCCAAAGGCGGCGAGTTTGAGTCCGTCGCGCCCGCGCCCAAAGATCTCGACGCGCTCCCCGTCCGCCGCGGCGGATTCGTCGGCTCCATCATCAACCATCGCGAGCCCCAGCTCTATCAGGACATGAAGCCCGCTTCCGATCCCGTCCTCGGCGATCTCATGGCCGGCATGGGTTCCTGCATGTGCGTCCCACTCTTCCACGCCGGCCGCATCGACGCATGGTCCCTCATGTTCCGCGCCGCGCCGCGCGGCTACGCACTCGAAGACCTCGAAGACGACCTCCTCATCGGCAACCTCCTCGGTTCCATGACCCTCAACATGGCCTCCGTCGAGCGCATCACCCAGCTCAACGCCGCGCTCCGCGAACAGTTCGATCAGGTCGCCCGCGTGCAGAAGGCCCTGCTCCCCGCATCCCTCCCGCGATCCTCCGGCGTGCGCTTCGCCACCAGCTACCTCACCAGTGATCAGGCCGGCGGCGACTACTACGACTTCTTCGATCTCGGCCACGGCAAGCTCGGCGTGCTCATCGCCGATGTCAGCGGCCACGGCCCCGCCGCCGCCACCATTATGGCGATGCTCCACGCCATGCTGCACGCCCGCCCCGATGTCTGCGGCTCGCCCGCCGGCGCGCTGAAGTTCGCCAACGCCCGCCTCGCCGCGTCCAGCATCGAGGGCACCCACGTCACCGGCGTCTTCACGCTGCTCGATCTCACCACCCGCTCGCTCACCTTCGCGCGCGCCGGTCATCCCATCCCGCGCATCCGCGCGGCCGACGGCACCGTCCGCCCCCTCGGCGGCGGCGCGGGCGAGGGCGCGGCCCCCATGGGCATCGTCGCCGACGGCTATGAGCCGCGCGACAGTGCTGTCCAGTTGCACCCGGGCGAAACCGTCATCCTCTATACAGATGGCATCACCGAAGCCGAGAATCCCGCGGGCGAACAGCTCGGCGTCGAAGCCCTCGACCGCGCCATCGCCGCCGCGCCCGACGACCCCGACCAGATCATCCGCCGCGTGCAGGATGCCGTCACCGCCCACGCCAACTCCCCCATCCGCGGCGACGATCAAACCCTCGTCGTCTTCCGCATCGAGTCCTGATCGCGCGACTCTTGCAACTTCCACGCCGCGCGGCACGCCCCGCACACCACGCATCCATCCGCCTCCGGCTCGCACGACTTCAAATCCGCCGCGCACGCGGGACAAACCCTGTGCTCGACGAGAATGAGCAATGTCGGCTTGGCGAGAAGACGGCTGGTTCCTTTCGCCAATCGATACAGCATCCTCGCCGCCGTGTATCCCCAGAAGACCGCCATGTATCCGATCACCCAACGCCCAGCGCCAAAGCGAGCACCCATTGTCATGAAGAGTGCCGGCGCACACATGATGGCCACGCCAACCAGCGTCAAGGCTCCCCAGCCCTGCTTCAGCAGGCGGAGTCGCTTGCTCATAGCGAGTCGCACATCCGCTGCACGCACCGCGCCGACAGTCGCTTCAAGTCTGGGCAATCGCGGGTCGGTGAGCGACATCGATCGGTCGCGATCATCCACGATCGTCGGCAGCCGTACCCACATCCGCTTCAGCGACCACGAGACAGGCGCCATGTCGCCGGGCGTGTCCGGTCGCGCCGGGATGTCCGCTTTGCTGACCGCCGATACGCCGACGCGTGTGGGCTTCCAACCGCTGGCGCACTCGGGGCAGGTAACTAGTCCTTCGGCATCCTCCGGCGTTCCCGCAAGCCGATATCCGCAGCTCGGGCAGCGACCAATTCGCAGGATCGATTCAGCTGTGCGATTGGCGAATCGCCGGCGCGACTGCATGGCGATTATCAGCCCCATCAGGATCCACCACGCAGCCATCAATACGCCTGTCATCGCAGGCGGAAGCCACGTCAGGTATCGCGCGAGCACCACCACCAGCACCATGATGATCACGCCCATCAGGATCGCGAGCACGTGTATCAATCTGACGCGTTCGTGCAGGAGCGTCGCGCTCTCATACACCCGCCCCACAGTGGCAACAAGCTCGGGGTCCTCTGTGGCGGAACCTATGGAGGCCGTGAAAAGCTCCACGCGCCGGCCGCGGTCATCGGGAACTGTGGGTCTGGACCAGAGCATGCCGCCAAGCATACCGGCGGAGCGGACATATCCTCACCCAATGCCCAAACTCTCCGCCGAATCTTCCGCCAGCCCGCCCGAGTGGTTCGCGCTCCCCGATCCCGAGCACGGGCGCGATGGCACCGGTCTCAGCTTCAGTTGCACCATGTGCGGCAACTGCTGCTCCGGTCCCGAGGGCTACGTCCTCATCAATCAGGAAGAGATCGAGGGCATGGCCACCAAGCTCCGCATGAGCGTGCAGGAGTTCACCGATGAGCACACGCACATGACGCCCGAGGGACGATCGCTCCGCGAGAAGAAGGTCGGCAAGGGCCTCGACTGTGTGTTTCTGGATCGCGACAAGATTCCCGGCAAAGCCGTCTGCGGTCTCTACGAAGCTCGCCCGCGCCAGTGCCGCACATGGCCATTCTGGAACTCTGTCATCAAAAGCCGCGCCACGTGGGAACGCGCCAAGAAGATGTGCCCGGGGATCGACAACGGCAAGAAGTACGACCTCGTGCAGATCCGGATCGCGCGTGAGGTGATTGATATTTAGCAACACACGCCCGGGATGAGCGAGTCTTCGAGCGAATCCCGTGGATATGGAGATGGGGGATACATTGCGCCATGCAGATCGAAGACCACCAACTCGCGGACCATTGGCTCTCATCAATCGCAAGTCCGCAACTCGCGGATGCCGTTGAGAGCGTGTACGCCCAAGCCGCTCGTGAGATCGCCGACCGCGGCCCCGCGTGCTGGGCCTCCGGCCGCTGCTGCAACTTCGAGCAGCACGGACATCGCTTGTATGTGACGGGGCTTGAAGCGGCGTGGTGCGTGGCGAAGCTGCCGGAGATCGCGGGGACGCGCAAGGAGAACTTCGCGGAACCGAAGCTGCGGCTGCTGGTGCTGGAGCAGGCGAAGGAGCGCGGCGGGTGTCCGTTCCAGATCAACAATCTCTGCGGCGTCCACGCGATCAAGCCGCTGGGATGCCGCGTGTATTTCTGCGATCGCTCGGCTCAGGAGTGGCAGATGCAGCTCAGCGAGCAGTTGATCGCCCGCGTGCGAGCGATCCACGATGAGTTCGGCATCGAGTATCGCTACGGCGAGTGGCGCGCCATGCTGGCGCGGTTTGTCTGAAGTAGAGCGGGCGTGGTTGGCAACATCACTGGCGGGCAAGCCGCCAGTGCCACCCATGCCATTGGTTCACAGCAACTGCGAGATGCTCTCGGCGGTCCAACTGGTGTCGAAGGTGAAGCGGATGACTTCGCCGGTAGCGGTGGTGCCCGCGATGAGGATCGCACCGGTGCTGGTGATGCTCGCGCGGAGCGAGCCGCTGGGGCGCGGTGCGTTGATGACCGTGGTGGAGATGGTTGCGAAGCTCCAGACGCTTTGGTTGCTGGTGAAGGTGTAGCGATAGAGCACGATGTCGCCGCTGCTAGTGAGTCCGGCGACGAAGCCCGCGCCGCTGCTGTTGACCCAGGATGTGAGCGAACCGGCGACCAGCGGCGCGCCACCGGCGGCGGCCGCGGTGGCGTTGCGGGCGCGCCAACCCTCGCCACTGCGCCAGGTGATCATCCACAGATTGCCGCTCGCGTCGGTGCCGCTGATGTTGACGATCCGGGCCGATGTTTCGGTCGCGGTGAGCGTGCCGACCAGCGCGGGCAGGCCGGTGAGGATGGAGAGGTTGGCGGAGTTCCAGAGTTGCGTGGCCAGCCCGCCGCCGGGGCGATAGAAGAGGATGACCTGTCCCGATGGGCTCATGCCGAGGATGTTCAGCGAGTTCTTCTGCGTGACGTAAGACGTGAGTGTGCCGCCGAAGGCGGGCATGGGGCGGTTGCGGCGGGGAAGGTCGCGGGCGGTGATGTCGGTGTAAAAGTATCGCCAGCCCTGCGG
>JBKJOD010000089.1:0-10618 GCA_046593245.1 Phycisphaerales bacterium | reverse complement strand
GGACATGCTCACGAATCAATGCCTTCGGTGTCTGGGGGTGGTGGCCGGGATGGCGGTTGGAGTGTCGGCGGCGTGGGCGCAGGATGTGACGCGGCCGGGGGATACGGTGGTGGCGTCGTCCACGAACTTTCCGGCCGCGGAGGCACCGGCGGGGGCGCTGGACAACAACGCGAACACGAAGTACCTGAACTTTGATCGTGTGAACACTGGTTTCACGGTGACGCCGACGGGCGCGGGCGTGGTGCGATCGCTGGCGATCGTCACGGCGAACGATGCGCCGACCCGCGATCCGACGAGCTTCACCCTGGAAGGATCGAACGACGGTGTGAACTTTGCGCCGATCGCTTCCGGCGCGTTGAGCTCGCCAACGACACGGTTCTCGCTGGCGCAGGCGAACTTCGCGAACGCGGCGAGTTTCACGCAGTATCGAGTGATCTTCCCGACGATCCGCAACGCGACGACCGCCAACAGCATGCAGGTCGCGGAGGTGCAACTGAACACGGCGGGGAACATTCTGACGGCGGGCGATGGGTTGACCGTCACATATCCGGCGGGCGGCTCGAGCCCGGCCGGGCAGGATGGCTCGAAGATCGTGGATGGGCAGCTTGGGGTGGCGTTTGGCGTGTCCAACGGAAATGCGGGCACGACGACGGTGGAGCTGATTCCCGCGGTCGGCGCGAGCATCGTGAAGTCCATCGGTGTGTTTGCCAGCGGCAACGCACTGGCGAGCGTGCCCTCATCGGTCACGGTCTCCGGCTCGAACAACGGCGTGAGCTTCACGCAGCTTTTCACCAGCCCGCTGACGCAGGCGGGCGCGCTGTCGGATCAGCAGTTCGGGTTTGCGAACACAACCAGTTACACGCGGTATCGCGTGGTGTTCGGGGCTTCGCCCAGCGGCACCATGGAAGTGGGCGAACTTGCGCTGTATGGCGATGCGCTGGGGGCCGCGCCGGGGAATGATCTGTGCCAGAACGCGCAGACGGTGACGGCGGGCTCGACAAGCGCCTCGACGATCAACGCGACGGGAACGGATGTCAGCAGTTGCGGCACCGGCGATGCTGCGGATGTCTGGTTCCGCTACACGGCAACCAGCACCGGCGCCGTGGAAGTGAACACCTGCGGCGCGGGAACGCTGGACACGGTGCTGAGCGTGTATGGCTCGTGCGGCGGCACGGAGATCGGCTGCAACGACAACGCGTGCGCCGGCAAGTCGCGGGTGCGGTTCGCGGCGGTGAGCGGAACGCAGTATGTCATCCGGGTCGCGGGCACGGGCGCGACGACGGGATCGTTTACGCTCGCGGTGGTGCCGAACCCGGTGGTGCATATGGATGTGACGGTGCCGCTGGCGTGCAACTTCAACGGCATGGTCAGCACGAACGAAATGAACGATCCGGACAATCTGACGGGGTATCGCTCGCTCTCGGATCGCGGCATCCGGCTCACCGGCACACCGGGATCACTGGATGTCGGGCTTGAGGGAACCACGGGGATTCCATACAGCGTGGTCACGGCGGATCATGTGGTGGACATGGTGCAACTGGGCAACCGGAACACGGTGGACGGCGGGCTCCGCGGATTTGACGCGACCGCCGACGGTGATAACACGGGCGTGCAGCCGACGTGGCTGCCGAATGTGGATCAGAGCGGGCCGCAGTCCACGATGCTCACCGGGCTGAACCTGGTGATGGGCGCGAACACCAAGATCGGCCTGATCGGCGATGCGAGCAACGGCGGGGCGACCTTCAATGTGACGCTGGATTTCACGGACAACACGTCGGTGTTCCTGTTTGTGGACTTCCCCGACTGGTTCGGCAGCCAGACCGTCTCGCCGCCGGAAGTCGGCGTGGAGACGCAGACGCAACTGGGGCTGTACTTCGGTGCGGCCCAGGTCGATCTGGGACTGGCGGATGTGGACCTGAACATTGTGGAGGTGATCTTTGGCACCGCGAGCATTGCATCCGGGGGCCAGGGCGACATGACGGGGAAGACGCTGCGCTCCATCTCGTTCTCCGGGTCCACGAGCGTGAACGCGGGCATTGGCATCTACGCGATGACGGTGCGCGATGCCGTGGGCGGTACGCCGACGGGCGGCGTGTGCTGCCGCGGAGCGACGTGCGCCACGACCGTCACCACGGCGGCGGCGTGTACGAGTTCACTCATCAGCGGCCAGACGGCGGGCGCGGCGTTCATCAGCGGGGCTACAACCTGCAACTCCGGCGCGGTCTCCAGCACGCCCTGCTGCTACGCAAACTACAACAAGGCCAACGGCATCAGCGTGCAGGACATCTTTGATTTCCTGGGCGATTGGTTCGCGGGCAGCCGATACGCAAACGTGGGCGGAAACGGCACTCCCGGACCGCTGGCGGTGCAGAACATCTTCGACTTCCTCAGCGACTGGTTCAACGGCGGGTGCTCGTAAGAGCTGCATTACAGATTGGCATCATGTCAGCCCCCGGGGTCGTCCCCGGGGGTTTTGCATTCCTGCTTCCAATCGCGGGGAAAACGGTGGAGGCGGGGGGTGTGCGATGAGATTTTCTACATGAAACCCGACTGGGGCGATTCTGACGGAAGATTCCGGGCGCAAGGGCTTGCGGTGGTCGTGCCAATGGTGGAGAATGGGATTCGGGTGGAAAGGCCGGGGCGGCGTGGCGGGTGCGGGTCGCGGGCGTATGGAACACAAGGAGTTGGACATGAGCAAGGGTCGATTGATGTCGAGCGTCGCCGCAGCGGTGTTGGGTGCGGGAGTAATTATCGCATCCGCAAGCGCGCAGATGTATCCGGTGCAGGCGACGGGGTGGACCAGGGACATCGTGGTGGAGCGCACGGCGGTGGCGCCGTGGTCGGCGGCGGCAATGTCGTATGACACGTTCAACAACTGGGCGTGGTACGAGCGTGGCCTGGCGGGAACGCTGGGCCTGCCGCAGGGCGGGGCGTTTGCGAGCGTGGTGGACCCGACGACGCTTGGGCAGTTGCAGCCGTACAGCGCGAACAACGCGCTGTTTCTGGATCTGGCGACTCCGACGGGGTCGCTGACGCTGGTTCCCGCGGCGCAGACGCGATATGACGCGCTGGCGATCTTTGCCTCGTCGTCCAACGGAGGCGGAACGGGAACGCTGGTGATCACGTTCACGGATGCGACCACGTCGGGGAGCATCTCGTTCAACGCGCAGGACTGGTTCAACGTCACGACCAACAACGCGCTCAACGCGCTGGGGCGGGCCAATCTTGGCAACAGCACGGTGGAGGCGACGACGGGCAGCAATCCTCGCATCTACCAGACGAGCATTGACATGGTTGCGCTTGGATTGAACACCCGCTCGGTGCAGAGCATCACGTTCACCAAGCCGACAGGCGGAAACGCGCAGAACACGGTGGTGATGGGGATCAGCGGGCGGCGATCCGTGACGCAGATGAACCCACTGACCGCGACGGGCTGGAACCGCGATGTGGTGGTGGAGAGCACAGCGGTGGCGCCCTTCAGCGGTGCCGCCAGCGCGTTTGATATCGCCAACAACCTCGCGTGGTATGAGACGGGCCTGCCCGGATCGACCAAGGGGCTTCCGCCCGGTGGCGGCTTCAACAGCGCCTCCAACTCCGTGATTCACGCGCAGTTGCAGCCATATGGCGGGCCGAATGTGCTGTTCCTAAATACCACGGTGACGGCGGCCTCCGGAACGCTCACGCTCGCTCCCGGCGCGCAGGTGCCGTACGAGTTTCTCGCGGTGTTCGCCAACTCCGCCAGCGGCGGCGGCGTGGGCGCGATGGTCGTCAACTTCACGGACGCCACCAGCACCGGTCCGCTGCCATTCAATGCGCAGGACTGGTTCAATGTCACGACGAGCAACGCGATCAGCAACGCCGGCCGGGCGAACCTCAATACCAATGTGATTGATGATGCGGCCGCCGGCAATCCGCGGCTGTATCAGACCGTCGTTGATCTGGCCACCCTCGGCTTCGGCACGCGGCCGGTGCAGAGCATCACGTTTACGAAGCCGACGGCCGGAACCAGCGCGGCGATCTGGGCGGTCAGCGGCCAGGCGGCCTCCGCCGCGCCCGGGGCGTGCTGCGCGGCGACGGGCGTCTGCTCGGTGGTCGTGCCCGCGAACTGCGGCGCGACGGGCCTCTTCCAGGGCCCGGGCACTGCGTGTGCAAGCGGGGCCACGTGTCCGGCACCGGCGATCGCCTGCTGCAATATCACCACCGGCGCGTGCGCGTACGTGAACGGCACCGGCTGTGTGAGCGGAAGCGTGAGCCAGGGCACGGGGAGCGTCTGCTCTCCGAATCCGTGCCCGGTGGTGGTCTGCTGCGATGCGACCACAGGCGCGTGCGCCACGGCGTTCAGCGCGTGCCCCTCTGGTTCCAATCTGGCGACGGGCACATCGTGCTCGCCCTCGCCCTGTCCGCCCAGTGGCTCGTGCTGCACCGGCGCGAACAATCAGAGCTGCGCGGTGGTGGTGCATATGGCCTGCACCGGCGTGTACAACGGAAACGGAACGGTCTGCACACCGAATCCGTGCTTCACTTCCGATGAGTGCCAGACGACAACGCTCGTTCTGACTTTGGGCACGACCGTCACAGGATCAAATGTCGGCGCGACCAACTCGGTTGCCGTCACGCAGACGGGCACGGGCTTCTGCACGCAGACGACCTTCAGCGCGGGCACCGCGCTGGATGTGTTCTGGAAGTTCACCGCTCCGGCCACTGCCGTGTACAACCTGCACACCTGCGGCTCGACGCTGGACACCATTCTCTCCATCCACAGCGGCTGCCCGGTGAGCAACGCCAATCTGCTGGACTGCAACGACGACTCCACTTCCGGCACGGGCAACGTGGCGTGTGGAACCGTGGTCACCGGCTCCAGCGGGCTCGGCTCGCACATCCCGACGATCACGCTGACGCAGGGAACGCTGTACTACATCCGCATCGCCGGCTACAACGGGACTTCGGGCAACTACTCGCTCACGATCAATCTGGTGAGCACGACCGGCTCCTGCTGCAACTCAACCACCTGTTCCGTTACTGACGCCGCCAACTGCACTGGCACCTATACCGACGGCGGCACCTGCACCCCCAGCCCCTGCGGCGGCGCAGGGGGTATCTGCTGCCGCGGAGCGACGTGCAATACCACGATCGCGACGGCGGCGGACTGCACGAACTCGCTGATCGGCGGACAAGTGGCGGGCGCGGTTTTCGTCACCGGCGCGGCCTGCAACACCGGCGCGGTCTCCAACACTCCCTGCTGCTACGGGGACTACAACAAAACCGGCGGGATCACCGTGTCGGACATCTTCAACTTCCTCACCGACTGGTTCGCGGGCAGCCCCTTTGCCAACGTCGGTGGCACCGGCGGGCCGGCAACGCTGACCGTGCAGAACATCTTCGACTTCCTGGGCAACTGGTTCGCGGGCGGCTGTTGAGCTGATTCTGCGGCCATCATGTGTAAATAGATACGGCCGCGAGCATGGGTGCTCGCGGCCGGTTTATTTTTGCAAACCGGGATCAATGCCCGCCGGTGGAGCCGAAGCCGCGCTCGCCGCGGGTGGTGTCATCCAGGGAAGCCACCAGCAGCACCTGCGCTCGGGCGACGGGGGAGATGACCATCTGCGCGATGCGGGCCCCGTGCTTCACGATGTACGGTTCTCGACCGAGGTTGATCAGCGGCACCCGAACCTCTCCGCGATAGTCCGCGTCGATGGTGCCCGGTGAGTTAGGGAGGGTGACGGCGAACTTGGAAGCCAGTCCGGAGCGCGGCCGCACTTGGGCCTCAAACCCGGGCGGGATCGCCATCGAAAAGCCGGTGGGAACCATGACGACAAAGCCGCCCTGGGTGATCGGGGTGATGGTCAGCCCATCCGGGGTGTCGGGCAAAAAGGCGGCAATGTCCAGCCCCGCGGCCAGTTCGGACTGATACGCGGGAAGCTGGACACGTGGGTCCAGGGGAAGTATGCGAAGATCGCAGCGCAGGATTTGCATGGCTCAGCGTATCGTGGCACGGGCTTTCCAGCCCGTGTTCGGGCCGCGGCGGCCCGAAGGTTTGATACGATTCCCCGCGCATGGACGAACGCACCGTCCCTCAACAACCCGCTCGCTCCGCCCCTCTGAAGATTCGCCACGGGGCCAACTTGCCGCACTGGACGCGTGAGGGAGCAACTTATTCCATCACGTTTCGACTCGCGGATAGTTTGCCGCAGGCCGTGCTGAACCATTGGGTTCTCCAGCGAGAGCACATCGTCGCTCGTGCCCGGCAGATGGAAAGAGAACTCACCGAGTTCGAGCACATGAAACTTGAGCAACTCCACTCTGAAAAGGTTGAGGCGCATCTTGACGCTGGCCATGGAGCGTGCTGGATGTCCAATCCAAGGATTGCGAAGATCGTGCATGATGCCCTGTTCCACTTCGAGGGTGTCCGGCACCAAATATCTGCTTGGTGTGTGATGCCCAACCATGCGCATGTAGTGGTACGCCCGCTGGAGGGATTTTCCCTCCCGGGTGTTCTGCAATCGTGGAAGGGTTTCTCTGCCCGTGAAGCGAACAAAGTGCTGGGGCGTTCCGGAACGTTCTGGCAGCCAGAGCCGTATGACCACCTGATCAGAGATCGCGCGGACTTTGCGCATTGTGTGGAGTATGTGCTTGGAAACCCGGCACAGGTGGGGTTGACGGGCTGGCAGTGGGTTGGCACCAAACGAAAACCTTGAGGAACAAGGCATTTCGGGCGAAGCGCCCGAAACATGGGCTGGAAAGCCCATGCCACGGCAATCTCTATCCCCTTCCTCACCCCCTTGCCGATTGAACCGTCGTGATTACCGAAGGCACCATCATGCGGGCCGGCGCGGCCCGGTCGAAGTCGCGCGCGGCGGACGAAGAAACCACGGACACCAAGCCCGCTCGCAGGAGCCGGGCGAGCGATGGCGAGGGAGGGGCTGCGCCCTTTGACCCCGCCGTGCATCGCGAGCTGATGTGGATGCGCATCGGCTGGGTGGCCGCGTTTTTGGCGTGGGTTTTCCTCGCCATCGCGCTCATCAGCTACAGCGCCTCGGACTGGCCGACGGCGCACCATGTGCCGGAGAACCACCCGGCGGTGAACCTGTGCGGGTTGGCAGGCGCGGCGGCAGCGCACGGGCTGTACAGCGTCTTCGGCATCGGTATCTGGGTGCTCATGGGGCTCAGCGCCACATGGCTGATCCTGACGGCGCTCGGTCGTCAGGTTTCGCACGTTCCTGTGCGCATCCTCGGCGGACTTCTGCTCGCGACGGTGCTCTCCTGCATGCAAGCCATCATCATGCCCGGAAGCGGGCCGGTGCCGAACCTGCCCGGCGGTGTGGTCGGCTCGGTCGGCGTGTATGAGCTGGTCTTTCGGTTCAACACCTTCGGCACGGTGCTCTGGCTGCTGCTGGGACTGGTGGTTGCGGCGACGGTGACGCTGGATGTGTGGGCGTTGCTGTTTGCGATGTGGACCGGTCGCGTCCTGTATACAGGTGCCCGGCACACGGGAATGGCCGCGCTGGCCACGGCGCGGACATTCGCCGAGAAGCGGGCCGCGATCAAGCAGATGCGAGCCGAGGAGCTTGAGGCGATGGAGGCCCGGCGCGCCGCGGGTGTTCGCGTGACGGATATAGATGATGATGAGCATCTCACCAACATCCGCGCCGGCGAGATGGGGCTGAAGGCCAACGTCAAGCAGAAGATCGCTACGGCGCGGGCCACGACCAAAATCGACCCGAACGCGGGCGGCATTGGCGCGACCGAGGGCTTTGATGACATGTTCGACCGCAGCGCAGGCGGCCTGACCGCCGCGGCTGCTGGCGGTGGGGATGACGATGAGGATGAGGACTCCGAAATCGCCGCGGAGATGGATGACGAGGCGGACGAAGCGCCCGCCCCGGTGACGAAGGCCAAGGCCTTCTCCCCCGATGAGCTGCGCGCCAAGATCGCCAAGCTCCCCGTGCGGTTCGCGGGCGATGAGAAGCGCAGCGCGACCGACGCGGATCTTCGCGATATTCAGAACACCGCCGAGCTGGAGGGATACAAGTTCCCCGGCCTGGACCTGCTGGAAGAGCCCGAGACCAACTTCAGTCAGACCATGGAGACCTATGTCCGCGAGCAGGCCGAGGCGCTGGAGCGCGCCCTGCGCGAGTATCGCATTGAGGGCGAGGTCGTCGGTGTGGAGAGCGGCCCGGTCATCACGCTGTACGAGCTGCGTCTGGCCCCCGGCACCAAGGTGTCGGCCCTGAGCGCGGTGAGCAGCGATCTGGCCCGCGCCCTGAAGGCGATCAACATCCGCATCGTGCCCAACATGGCCGGTCGCGACACCGTCGGCGTCGAGGTTCCCAACGCCCAGAAGGAGAAGGTCCGGCTCAAGGAGCTGATGACCAAGGCCGAGGTCTACAGCGGCATGCGGCTCCCGATGTTCCTGGGCAAGGATGCCAGCGGCGAGCCCATGATCGAGGACCTCTCCAAGATGCCGCACATGCTCATCGCCGGCACCACCGGCTCGGGCAAGTCGGTGTGCATGAACACCATCATCATGAGCTTCCTGTATACGAAGAAGCCCAACGAGCTGAAGCTGGTGCTGGTGGACCCGAAGATGGTCGAAATGTCCCAGTTCAAGGACATCCCGCACCTGATGTGCCCGGTGGTGACGGAGATGGGCAAGGCCGCGGCCATTCTCGAGTGGGCCGTGAACAAGATGGATGAGCGTTACGAGCTGCTCGCCGAGGCGGGTTGCCAGAACATCGCGTCCTATAACGATCTGACCTGGGAGGAGCTCAAGGAGCGGTTCACCACCAGCAGCCCGGAAGAGGAAGCGAAGATTCCGCGCAAACTCCCGTACATGGTCTTCGTCATCGACGAGCTCGCCGACCTGATGATGACCAATAAGGAGGTCGAGCACTCGATCGTCCGCATCGCCCAGAAGGCCCGCGCCGTCGGCATGCACCTCATCCTTGCCACGCAACGGCCGCAGGCGAACGTCGTCACGGGGCTGATCAAGTCCAACATGCCGGCCCGCTGCTGCTTCAAGGTGGCCAGCGGCATGGACTCCCGCATCGTGCTGGACCAGAAGGGCGGCGAGCTGCTGCTGGGCCAGGGCGACATGCTCTACCTCTCCCCCAAGAGCAGCAAGCTCACCCGCTCGCAGGGCACGCTGGTGGACGACAAGGAAATCCGGCGGGTCGTCAAGTTCATGCGCGATGTCGCCAGCCCGACCTTCGAGCGTTCGCTCATGCAGCTCAAGTCCGCCAACTCCACGGACTCCGATGAGGAGGGCGCGAGCGAGGGCGGCGAGCTCAACATGCGTGGACTCGAAAACGCCCAGAGCGATGAGCTCTTCGATCAGGCCGTGGAAGTGGTGCTGGAGGCCAAGCGCGGCAGCGTTTCCCTGTTGCAACGCCGCTTCGGCATCGGCTTCACCCGCGCGGGACGACTCATCGAGCTCATGGGCGAGGCCGGAATCCTCGGCGCCCACAACGGCACCGTCGCCCGAAGCGTGACCATGACGCTGGAAGAATGGCACGCCATGAAGGCCCAGGCCGCCGCGGACGCGGCGGCCGCGGAGAAGAACCCATCCAAGCCGATCGCCGCCACATTGGAGCAGGCCCAGAGCATCGTGAACGACGGCAACCTCCGCGAGTCGCTCGAAGAGTCCTCACGCAAAGCGACCGACGAGCTGGAGGATTCGGATGAGGAAGCGTCGAACGACGACAGCGATGATGGAGACGAGGACGGGGACGAGGAGCCGCCGTTCAAGGTGGAGACGCGCGTGAAGGGCTGGAACGGGAAGCGGGAAGTGACGGAGTGAGTGAGTGACGAAGTGACGTAGTGGTGGAAAGCAGTAGCAGTTGGGTTCGCAATAGAGTCAACAAGCCTATGAATAGGTGATGTCCTACGAGCTTGCCTTTGAGCCCAAAGGGCTCGCATGAAGTAGCCGGGGGCAAGCGAAGATCGCCGCAGGCGATCGAGTGCCGCCCCCGGAACGCGAACGGCGTCCCCATCCTTCATGCCTTGTGATATCGACCCTGAAAGGGTCGCACATACTCCTGGTGAAGGGCAACGATTTCGATGTTCTGAGCGTATGTCCCAAACCCTTACCCGGTTGCTCATCCACATCGTCTTCTCGACCAAGCATCGTGAGGACACGATTCTTCCGTCGTTCGAGCGAGACCTGCACCGCTACATGTCGGGCATCTGCAAAGCCATTGAATCTCCGGTGCTTGAGATCGGCGGCACCCCCAACCACGTTCATGTGCTTACGAGTCTGTCCAAGAAAGTCGCGCTCGCTGATCTCGTTATGCACATGAAAAAAGACTCTTCCAAATGGATCAAGGCACACGCTGCCGAAGCGAAGGGCGTTCGATGGCAGGACGGATACGCGGCTTTCTCGCTGGGCGAATCCGGGATGAAGGCCATCACCCAGTACATCCGCACGCAGAAGGAGCATCACGAAAAAGTGTCGTACGAGGATGAGCTGCGATTGTTTGTGAAGAAGTACAACGTGATCGAGTTTGATGAGCGGTATGCGTGGGATTGACGTGTGGCACGTTCGACCCTTTCAGGGTCGGAAATACAAAGACAAGGGGTGGTGGTGGTGCGTCCGTTTCCGGGGGCGGCGCTCGTCGCCTGC
>JBKJOD010000023.1:0-11598 GCA_046593245.1 Phycisphaerales bacterium | reverse complement strand
AGGCCGCACCGGCGTGCGTCCTGCCCGGACCCAGCCCCGGCGAGTTGCTCCGCAGTGATGCGAACGCGCTGCTCACATCCGCGATTCCCGCCGTGCTCCCGAATGGCGATGCTCAGCGCAAGGAGGTTGGTCGCTGGGTCTGGCAGCTCAACGCACAGCCCGCGGCGATCGAGAGCATGTTGCCAAGCTCGATCCCAGACCTCAACGGCTTCCGATCCGGGCTTCGGCGTTTTGAGTCTGTGGACCTTGCGCTCCAGATCACCGAACAGGGGGATGTGCAGGGGGATATCGGGCTGCGGCTGGCGGAGCCACCGGGCGCAAAAAAGTAGCAGCAAATCTATTTGACACAGAACAGTTGGGTAACAGCCCGCGCGGACTGCACGAATATCTGCGCGGCCGCTCGCACCCGCACATTCACCGACCTATAGTGGTAGCCCGCTCGCAGGCACTGCGGCCGCGTGATCTTCAGTTTGCTACGCACCCTCCGGCGTCCAATCGCCGCCGCGGCTATCACCGCCCTCAATGCACATTCTGTTGTCCCCCAATCCGTCCACCCGACCTCTCGCCGACTTGAACTCCCATGCCCATTACTCTCGAAGACGCCATTGCCCGCTGCCACCTTCTCCGCAACGTCGCGATCATCGCTCACGTTGACCACGGAAAAACCACGCTGGTTGACCAGATGCTCAAGCAATCCGGCAACTTCCGCGTGGGAGAGCTCGAGAAACTCGAGGGCGGTCAGCATGGGCTGATCATGGACTCCAACGATCTGGAGCGCGAGCGCGGCATCACGATTCTGTCCAAGAACTGCGCTGTGAACTACGTTCGCCCGGGCGCGGATGGAAAGGTCGAGCAGTTCTTCGTGAACATCATCGATACGCCGGGCCACGCCGACTTCGGCGGGGAGGTGGAGCGTGTGCTGCGCATGGCCGACGGCTGCCTGCTGCTGGTGGACTCTTCGGAGGGCGCGATGCCGCAGACGCGGTTTGTGCTCTCCAAGGCGATCGAGTTCGGGCTTAAGCCGATCGTGATCGTGAACAAGTGTGACCGGCCGGATGCGCGTATCGATGAGGTCATCAACGAGGTGTTCGATCTGCTGGTGGAGCTGGGCGCGGATGACCACGCGCTGGACTTCCCGATCGTGTTTGCCTCCGGGCGTGCCGGATGGTCCACGCTTGATCTGGAAATCGCCAAGACGGCCTCTGGCAAGGAAGGCCTACCGGGGTATCCGAAGGCGGATCTGCGGCCGATCTTCGATGCAATCGTGAAGCATGTTCCCGCGCCGGATGCGGATGCGACTGCGCCGCTGCAGATGCTCATCACCACGCTGGATTATAACGACTACGTCGGGCGCATCGGCATCGGGCGCGTCTTCCACGGACAGATCAACTCCGGCCAGCAGGTGGCCGTGATGAAGATGGACGGGAAGATCGTTCAGTGCAGGGTGCAGAAGCTGCTGCGATTCGCGGGCCTGGGACGCATCGAGACCGACTGCGTGAGCGCGGGGGACATCTGTGCGCTGGTCGGTCTGGAGACGGTGGACATCGGCGACACGATCGCGGACCTGCTGAATCCCAAGGCGCTCCCGCCCGTGAAGGTGGACGAGCCGACGTTGACGATGGTTTTCCGCGTGAACGATTCTCCGTTCGCGGGCACCGAGGGAACGTTCGTCACCAGCCGGCAGATTCGCGACCGGCTTGAAAAGGAACTTCAACATAACGTCGCGCTGAAGGTTGACTTCAGCGCATCAGCCGGCGATGAGTTCAAGGTCTCAGGGCGCGGCCTGCTGCACCTGGGCATCTTGCTTGAGACGATGCGCCGTGAGGGCTTTGAGCTCTCCGTGGGCAAGCCGCAGGTCGTAATCAAGGAGATCGACGGCGAACTCCACGAGCCGATCGAGTGGCTGGTGGTGGACTGCCCGAACTCGGCCGTTGGCCCCGTGATGGAACTCGTCGGCGGGCGCAAGGGCGAGATCAAGAGCATGGAGCCCCGCGGCGACGCGGGCACGCACCTGGAGTTTGAGATTCCCGCCCGCGGCCTGATCGGCCTGCGCTCACGCATCCTGACGGCGACGCAGGGCGAGGCGATCCTGCACCACACCTTCGAGCGGTTCGCGCCGCTCAACGGCGAAACACCGCACCGGGCGCAGGGCGTGCTGGTTTCCATCGAAACCGGAGCCGTGACGCACCACGCGTGCGAGTTGCTCTCCGACCGCGGCATGTTGTTCGTGGCACCTGGCGACAAGGTGTACGGCGGTCAGGTCTGTGGCGAGCACAATCGGGACAACGACCTGGTCGTGAACATCACACGCCTCAAGCAGCTCACCAACATGCGCGTCTCGCACAAGGAAGCGACGGTGGTGCTCAAGGGCGCCCGCAAGATGACGCTCGAGGCCTGCCTGGAATACATCGAGGATGACGAGATCGTGGAAATCACGCCTCAGAGCGTGCGAATCCGCAAGCGTCTGCTCGATGAGTCGATGCGTAAGCGCGCCGAGCGTCAGAGCCGCGACCGCGAGGAAGCCCGCGTGTAATCAGTACCGTGCGGCGTAAGCCGCCGGTCCTGAAGTGGCACATGCTTACCAGCTCGTGTTCGGTTGGCGTTGATCGTTCAGCTTTCGCAAGCGAGTTCTCCGGCGGCATACGCCGCTCGGCTCTTATTAGCACCCTGCAAACCAGGCGTTGATGAACGCGAAGATGTCTTGCACGCTCAGCGATCCGGACATGTCAAAGTCCGCGGATGCGCTGCCCGCGAACCACGCGCTCAGAAATGCGAAGATGTCCGAGGGGCTGAGCGAGCCGCTGCCGTCAAAGTCGACGCGGCAAGGTGCGGAGCACGTGGTAATCAACGCGTTGAAAATGCACGGCGTGAAGCAGAAGCTGACGCACGGTTGCTGGTCGCCGCGCACTCGGGCACGCGTCCCGACGGTGAGGGGGGGTTGGTCGGGTCGAACGTTTGCGCCGCCGTTGTCCGGTTGGAAGAGGATGCAGCCCTCAAGTCCCTGCACATAAACGCCGCACTGGTCATAGGGCTCAGCGAGGGTGGGGGATGGGGAGCCGAGTGCGCCGATGAGCGTTGCGATCGTTGTTGTGACCGTTGCGATTTTTTGGGACATCTGATGACTCCTCGTGCTTCCAACCCACGCCGCTCGGCTCTGATGAGTTGCCCAGCACTTGTTGCTCGGGACGGGGACGCCCCGGCTCTCTGCTTCATTTGAGCTCGACGTTCCAGTACGCATCATCCAGGAACGCCTTCCATGTCGCGTAGCGATCCTGGCCCAGCCGGATCGAGATCAGCGGGTTGCGCTTCGGGCGAACCGGCTTGCGGGTGAGCGTCATGCTCGCCTGCTCGGGCGTGCGCCCGCCCTTTCGCGCGTTGCACTTGATGCAGGCGCAGACGAGATTCTCCCAACTGTCGCCGCCCCCCTGAGCGCGGGGAAGAACGTGGTCGATGGAAAGTTCGTTGGTCGGGTGGTGGCGGCCACAGTATTGGCACTGGTTGCGGTCGCGTGCGAACAGGTTGCGCCGGTTCAGTTTGACGATCTGCACCGGGAGGCGGTCGTAGCCGAGCAGTCGGATGATGCGCGGCACAGCGATGTCGAAACGCACGGTGCGCACCCAGTCATGCTTGTCGGGCTCGAAAGACTTCTGGAGCTGCGAGAGCTCGGCCCAGGTGGCAAAGTCATAGTTGACGTATCGACCGTTCTCGACATGGATGACTTCCGCGATCTCGCGGCTGAGCATGCTGAACGCACGCTTGGCGGAGATGACACGGACGGCGACAAATGCCTTGTTGAGAACGAGAACCTTGTAGTCCAGTGCGCTCACGACACCAGAGAGCGCGGCCAGCCCGAGCGTACCCGCGGGCAACGACGCGGCCATTCCTGCCGAGTGCATAACCCCTGCCGCCTCTTCGACGGTTGGTTGCTTGACATACCCCTGTCGTCCGCGTGGACTACTCATACATGCTCTCGGGCCACCTTTCGGCGGTCGGAGGGACTGCGATGGGCAAGACCGATTCAGAACGGACGGGCTCAGCCACCGGCTAGAAGTATATCGGCATCTCCGGGCCAAACCCAGTCCGAACCCTGCATGAGAGTTTTATGGGTCGTGGATGTCGGTACCATGCTCGCTATGCACACAAGCACATTCATCGCGGCGGTTGCTGTTGTCGGAACCTTCACCTCGATTTCTGCGGCGGACGGACTGTCGCCCGCAGAAAAAGTCGCGGGTTGGACGGTGCTGTTTGATGGCAAGAGCACCGAAGGATGGCGTGGGTACAAGAGCGACAAGTTTCCCGAGAAGGGCTGGGTGATCGAGGACGGTGCGCTGCATGTGGTCAAGGGCGGCGGTGGTGGGGACATCATGACCGCCGCGGAATACGCGGACTTTGAGATGGCGTTCGACTTCAAATGTGCGGCCGGCGCGAACAGCGGCGTGATGTATCGCGTCGCGGGCGGGAAGGACTATCCGTGGCAGACCGGCCCGGAGTTTCAGGTGCTTGATGACGAGAAACACTCGGACGGGAAGGACCCGAAGCATCGCGCGGGGTCGCTGTATGACATGATCGCTCCGCCTCCGACCGAGCCGGGCAAGCCGAGACTTGCGCCGGCTGAGCAGTGGAATACAGCGCGGATTCGACTTTCCAACGGGTTGCTCTCGCACTTCGTGAACGGCGTCAAGACGGCGGAGTGCCGCATCGATGGACCGGAGTGGAAGGAGATGATCGCCAAGAGTAAGTTCAAGGACATGAAGGGCTTCGGGCTGGAGAGCTCCGGGCACATCGCGCTTCAGGATCATGGCGATGATGTGTGGTTCCGGAACATCAAGGTGCGCGATCTGAAAAAGCCCATGCCCGGCGAGACCGCGCTGTTCAACGGCAAGGACATGAGCGGGTGGACGTGGTTTGCCAACGACAAGGGCGCCACGAAGATTGGCGACGTCTTTTCAGTCAACGGCGGCGTGGTTGCGGACAAGGGAACGCCCAACGGATACATCGCCACAACCGCGGAATACACGAACTATGTGCTGCGGGTCTCGTGGCGATGGGAATCGCCGAACGCGGGCAAGCCAGGCAACAGTGGCGTGCTGCTGCGCGTCCAGAAGCCCGACACCGTCTGGCCCAAGTCCATCGAAGCGCAGTTGATGGCGGGAAACGCCGGAGATTTTTACTCGATTGGCGAGTTTCCCATGAAGGGCGACGCGGCTCGGTCCAATGGGCGCCACGTCGCGCACACGAAAGGCAACGAGCGTCCGCAGGGTGAGTGGAACGAGTACGAGATCAGTGTTGACGGCGGCACGATCGTGCTGAACGTGAACGGCGAGGAGCTCAACCGTGCGACCGGCTGCGCCGAGATGGCCGGGCGCATCGCGCTGCAGAGCGAGGGAGCGCCGATCTACTTCCGGGATGTGCGGTTGGCACCACTCAGGTAAGCCAGCAGGTCCCGCTGCTCGGGTTCGTGCCGCTGGTTCTGTGCCGCTACCGCCGCCAGCGCGGTCTCCGACCACAGCCCCTTCTCCCCGCTCGTGCGGATCGTGCGCAGCATGTACACGGCGGCCTGACCCCCGTCGCTGGGCTCAAAGGTGGAACGAGCCACCGGGCGCGAGGCGGTGGTCACAGTCGTGAGCGCGGCGTGGTCGCGATCCACCAACTCATACCAGAGCGCAGCACCCCACTCCGTGGTCGTCCGGCACTTGCTGGCGGGGATTACTTCCCCATCCCGAACGTGTACGCGAGGCGGGCCGCCGACCGTGGACATCCAACATCGGCGCTCAGGTCGAGGCGCGGGAGCGCCGTGCCCGGCCAAACATGATGAGTGCGATGCCGAACATGGCCGCGGGGGCAGGCGCGGGAATCGTGCTGTTGATCCAGGTCTGGACGGCGGGGGTGATGTTGATGAAGACGCCGGTAGCACCCCAGACAGGGCGATCATCGCCGTTGGGCTGGGCAATGTTGCCGACGTAGATGCCGCGGATGGTGGTGGGGGGGTTGCCGGTGAGCATGGGCTGGCCGGAATCGCCGGGGCCGCCAATGCCCTCGCCGGGAACGGGCGCGGGCGGGCCCGGCGGGCAGGAGAAGTCGTATGTCGAGGCGGAGGACCCGTTGTATGTGTCCGATCCGTTGTTGACGATGTTGTAATAGACACGCCGTGCGTTGGTGTCGTCGGTCCAGGAAGCGGTCGGAGTGCCGGCGTTCGTGGCTGTGTTGCCGAAGCCCGCGGTGCAGAACATGGTGCCGTTGGTGATGGCCGCGGATGAGGTCGCATAGCCAGCGTCGAGCACATCGTCGAGTTTGATCAGCGCGAAATCGGCGGTCGGATTGCAGACCACCATTGTGACAGCATGGCTGGTGATGCCGCCCGCGCCACTGCGGAAGTGGAGGCCGGCGGCGGCGAGGGGCATGTTGTTGGAATCGCAGACGACGTGGCGCGCGGTGAGAACCCACATGCCGCTGGAGCCGACAACGGTGCCGGTACCCGTGCCATCGGGCGTGTCAATGCGCCCGATGCAGGGGAAGTCGGTGTTGTCGTGGATGGTGGCGGGGTTGTCGATGCGAACACTTGCGCGAGCGTGGAGCACGGGCGCGAGGAGGAGGGGAAGCGCGAGAACGATGGGGGCGCGGCGTGGCATCTCTTCTCTCCTGGACCGCTGGGGCGATAGCTGCGGCTGGATGCAGTCTACCAGTTGGTGCGCCAGTAAAGAAGAAGATTGTGGGAATCTCGGGCACCCGCGCTGGTCTGTCTGGGAGAAGCCCTTGCCAGCTCGTATGCCCTTGTCATTTCTGGCGCGGCCGCTAGTGCCGGAAGTGGCGGACGCCGGTGGTGAGGCATGTCACGTTGTGCTGGTTGCACAGGGCGAAGGTCTCATCGTCGCGTTTGGAGCCGCCGGCGTGGACAATACACGCCACGCCCGCCTCGATGAGCAGCTTGGGGCCGTCGGGGAAGGGGAAAAACGCATCGCCGACAGCAATGGCACCCTTGGCGTTCGAGCCGGCTTTTTCGATCGCGAGCTTGCAGGCGGAGACGCGATCAACCTGGCCGGAGCCGATGCCGAAGAGGCGGATTGGGCAAGAGGCCGCGGGGAGTGGCGAGTGGGGCGTGTGAGCAAGCCCGCCGACGACGACCGCGTTGCTAGTAACGAAGCGGCAGAGCGTGTCCATGACGAGCGCCGCCCGGAGCTGATCCGCGGTGGGCTTGGGTCCGGCGCGATGCTCCCACGTGTTCGGATCGGTCGAACGTGTGTCGCGATCCTGCACGAGCATGCCGCCGGGGATGGAGCGGTAGTCGAGTTTGCGGGCCGATGACGGGCGACGATCGCCGACGGCCAGCAGCCGCACGGAGGTCCATCGCTCACGCAGCAGCTTGAGCGCATCGTCGGTGAATGAGGGCGCGACGATGACTTCAAGGAAGTGTTTGGGGTCCGCGATGAACTCCGCCGCCGCGCCGTCGATCGGTTGCGAGCACGCCAGGATGCCGCCATACGCGGCGATCGGGTCGCCGGCAATCGCCTGTGCGATGGCAGCCGCGGCGGACGCAGCAACGGCGCCGCCGCAGGGGTTTGTATGTTTCACGACGACGGCCGCAGCGGAGCCAGTCGACTGTGGCAGTCGTGCGAGCGACTTCACGGCTTCCAGTGCGGCGGCGGCATCATTGATGTTGTTGAACGAGAGCTGCTTGCCGTGCAGCTGCGCGGCGTTGACGATCGTTTGACCGGTGGAAGAGGGATCGCGATACAGCGCGGCCTCCTGGTGCGGGTTCTCGCCATAGCGGAGCTGGTCCACCTTCGGGTATCGGAGCTCGAGCACCTGAGGAAACGCAGTGGGAGCGCGGCGGGAGAGATACGAAGCAATCGCAGCGTCGTACTCCGCCGTGCGGGCGAACGCGGCGGCGGCGAGTTCGGCGCGGGTTTCGGGGCTGGTCGCGCCGCCCTGCGAGTCCATCTCCTGGATCACGCGGTCGTATTGCGAGGGAGAGGTGACGACGGTGACGTACTTATGGTTTTTGGCGGCAGCGCGGAGCATGGCGGGGCCGCCGACATCGATGTTCTCGATGGCCGTCTCGAATGAGACAGCCGGATCGGCGATGGTCTGCTGGAAGGGGTAGAGGTTGATGCAGATGAGGTCGATCGGATCGATCTTGTGACGGGCGAGGAACGCGGTGTGCTCTTCGGAATCGCGGATTGCCAGCAGACCACCGTGGACGGCGGGATGCAGGGTCTTGACGCGCCCGTCCAGCCCCTCGGGGAAGTTGGTGATGGATTCGACGGGGGTGACGGGCACACCAGCGGCGGCAAGCGCCTTCGCCGTGCCACCGGTGGAGATGATGGTGACGCCCCGCGAACGGAGGGCCTCGGCAAACGGGAGCAGATCGCTCTTGTCGGAGACGGAGAGCAGGGCGCGCTTGATGGGGTGGGCTGGGGGCATGAGGAATGTCGGATGTGTGTTGGCGGATATCTGATGGAACCAAGCGGGACGGGTGTAGGAACCCGACCGAGGAGTTCTGGCTCGGAGCGGGACTGTCGAGATTGCTGCGATCTGGAGCACCGGGGGTTTACGCCCCTCGGCACTGATAGACGCGGAACGCGGACTACTTGGACGAGAGCTTGGAAACGATGCCATTGCTGGTGGCGGCGTAGAGGTTGCCGTCTACCAGTGCATCGGCCTTGATGATGGCGATATTGTCGAGTTTCACGGATTCGATGACAACACCCTTCACGGTGTCGAGCGAAGTAGCCGTGGTGCCGTCCCAGACGATCAGCCGCTTATTGCGGATGGCGACGACCTCGCCGCTGACCTTCTCGTTGTGCCACACTTCCTTGCCGCTGCCGGGTTCCATGCAGGTCAGCCCGAGCTTGCCGCCCAGGTCGCAATACAGGCGGCCGTCGTGCAGAACGGGCTTGCCGGTAAGCGGCGCTTCGGTGCGCTTCCGCCAGACCTGCGCGCCATTGTCGGCGTTGAAGGCGTACAGCGATTGATCAGAAGAGGCGATGTAGATCATCACGTCCGAGGAGGCCAGCGCAGCGCCGGGGCCGCTGAACATCTTGGCGCGCCCCTGCGAGAGCCCGCTCTGGCCGTCGAGGATGACCAGCTCGCCGGTGGTGGAACAGATCGCGACGCGGCCGGACGCGAGCATGAGCGGGTTGGCCTCGATGGACCCGGTCAGGCCCGAGCCCCATGCGCGCAAGCCGTTGATGGTGTAGTGGCCGAGGATCTGCCCATTGGCACAGCCGTACACGAGAATGTCATTCACCTTCACCGGCGTGGTGTTCACCACCTGGGCCAGCCGCTGCTTGTTCTTCAGGTTTCCGGTGGCGATGTCGTAGAAGTAGACCTCGGTCTCGCTGGTCACCAGCAGCCGATCTCCCGCGCGGACGTTGCCGACGAACTTGGTGAGCCGTCCGGCGACCTGATCAGACCAGCGTGTTTGTCCGGAGCGTGTTTCGAGCGCACTGACGACGCCGGCACTCTCCTGCACCACAATGACATCGCCGAGGATGTCCAGAAAGTGGACGGTCTCGCCGGGGAGCATGGTCGGAAAGCCGCGCCAATCCAGCCGGTAGCCGAGCTTGGCCCATTGGTCCGCCTGCGAGGGGGTGGAGTCGGCCCGTTGCTGGGGCGTAGTGGGCTTTGGGCCCGCGTCACTGGTGGCGCAGCCGGAGACGAGCAGCACAAAGGCCGCGGCGATCGCGGCACCGGTCGGCAGAAGCGGGCGGCCGGAGCGTGTGTGAGTGGTGGCGATGTTCATATGAAAGGAGAGGGGGCTGGGCATCCGAAGCGTTCCTCGTGGGCCGGAGGGGGGGCGGGGGGACTGGGGGCCGGTGTGTAAGGTCGGAAGGGTATCACGGTTCGGGATGGTTTGCATTCGGGCCGTGGCATGGGCTTTCTAGCCCATGATTGGGGTGGCACGGCTCGCCAAGCCGTGTTCGGGCCGCCGCGGCCCGAGTGCCTTCGTTTGGCAGTTCGAGGAACCGGGGGCTTACGCTCCTCGGCTCTGATTCGCGGCCCTGATACTCTCCTCCCATGTTTACTGGCCTCGTGCAAGCAGTAGGGCGGGTTTCGCTGGTGGCGACGCGCCCTCAGGGTGTCCGGCTGGGGGTGGATGTCGGTTCCTGGGGGTATAAAAGGACCGCCGCGGCGGGGGATTCCGTGAGCATCGCCGGGGTCTGCCTGACGCTGGTGGAAAAGCCCAGGAAGGGCGTGTTTCTGTTTGATGTCGTACAGGAAACCCTGGACAAGACCCGTCTTGGTTGGCTCGCCGTGGGCGACCGGGTGAATCTGGAGCACGCCGCGACCGCCAGCACGCTGATGGGCGGGCACATCGTGCAGGGGCATATAGACGGTGTGGGCCGGGTGGCCAAGGTGCAAACCGGCGACGACTGGCGGGTCTGGATCGACCTGCCTCGCGGAAAGCCGGGCCGCGACATGGCCGCCGCGCTGGTGAGCAAGGGCTCGGTCTGCGTGGAGGGTGTCTCGCTGACGGTGGCGGGGCTCACCAAACGGGGCTTCTGGGTCGCGCTCATTCCCACCACGCTCGCCGTCACCACGCTGGCCGGGCTGAAGGTGCAAGATGTGGTCAACCTTGAAATGGACATCATCGCCAAGATGGTGGCGGCACAGTTGAAGAAAAGAAGCCGCGGATGAACACAGTTGAACACGGATAAAGCCACGATGGAATGCGGGCATAATGTGCTTCTGCGATCCATCAATCTTGTTCTCGCTGCCCTATTTCGTTTCATCATCCTTGTTCCAACTTCATTTCTACTTCGAATTCCGGTCCCCGACCTTCTCTAATCCGTGTCATCCGCGTTGATCCGCGGCCAACTCCTTCTTCCCGCAGCAGAACCATGCGCATCCTCGGCATCGATCCCGGCCTCCGCATCACCGGCTATGGCTGCGTCGAGGGTGCGCCCACCGATCGCCGCGGCCGCAAGCATGTCGGTGCAGACGCGATTCTCATTGAAGGTGGCGTGATCCGGCTGGACGCCAAGACCTCCGTCTCCGCGCGGCTGCTGGAACTGGAGGCGGACCTCACCGAGACCATCGCGCGGCTGAAGCCGGATGCGGTGGCCGTCGAAAAGCTCTACGCACACTACAAGCACCCGACGACCGCGATCGTCATGGGCCACGCGCGGGGCGTGGTGCTGCTGGCGATCCAGCGTGCCGGGCTGCGACTGATCGAACTGGGCGCGACAGAAGTCAAGAAGTCTCTCACCGGTAACGGCCACGCCAGCAAGGAGCAAATGCAGCGCGGCGTGCAGCACCAGCTCGGGCTGAGCGCGGTGCCAAAGCCGGCGGATGTCGCGGATGCGATCGCGATCGGGCTGTGCGGGTTGCGGCGGGGTTAAACACGCGCGGCTCGCACCGGAAAGGCACGAGCCGCGTGATTCATGCACGGTTGAACGTATCTGACTGAACGATCAGCGACGACGACGAGCGCCGACGGTGAGCAAAGAGATGCCCGCGAGCAGGGCCGGAGCTGGAGCCGGTACGACGGCCAAGCTGTACACCTGATTGGTGAAGCCGAGCCCGCCGACCAGTGATGCCGCGCCGGTGGTGAGGTTGATGGTGTAGAAGCTCGGCAGGCCGTTCGCAGCGGTGAGA
>JBKJOD010000463.1:0-3076 GCA_046593245.1 Phycisphaerales bacterium | reverse complement strand
TGATGGTGGTGCTGCTGCTGGGCATGGGGGCGTCGGCGGCGCATCTGATCTATCACGATGCGAACCGGGATGAGTCGCCCGAGTTCACGATGGATGATGTGCGGGCGGCGTATCACGGGCTGGATCGGCCGCCGGTGTTGCAGACATCGTTGGAGCATGGGCATCCGGAAACGCTCAAGCCGGAGCAGCGCGAGGTGCTGCTGAAGTGGGCGAGGAGCGGGCGAATCACCGAGGACTATGACAGCATCGACTTGGGTGCGGCGAGCCCGAGCGAGATCATCGCGTCGAGCTGTGTGAGTTGCCACGCGGCGAACGGGAAAGATCCGAAAGCGGCGGCGATCCGGCTGGCGTCGATGGAGAACGTGAAGAAGGTGGCGTTCGGGAAAAAGGTAAATCCAAATCCTGTCAAGATCGTGGCGGCGAGCATGCACGCGCACGCGCCCGCACTGGGGATGCTGGGGATTGTGCTGGCAGGATTGACGTGGATGACGCGGCTCCAGCGTGGGGTGGCGGCGGGGATGATCGGGTTGATGGGCCTCGCGCTGGCGATGGATTTCTCGTGCTGGTGGCTCGCCCGGACGTATGAGCCAGCGGTGTGGGGAATCGTGGTGGGCGGGGCGGTGAGCAACGGGATCATGGGGTTGATGACGGTGCTGGTGGTGGTGGATGCGTGGTGGCCGCGGGGGCGTGTGCAATCGGGGTGAGGACTTGGTACTCTGGTTTGTTCCCGGGGCGGGAGGTGTTCGCGTGAGGGATGCAGCAGCATGAGTAACCAGATGCCGGGCCAGCGGAACACGGTCGTGCCGCTTTCGGTGATGATGTTCCTGCAGTTTTTCGTCTGGGGGGCGTGGTATGTCTCCATGACGGGGTTCATGAACAAGATGGGGATGGGTGGGCTGATACCCGCGGCGTATTCGGTGGGGCCGATCGCGGCGATCATCTCGCCGTTTTTTCTGGGGCTGATCGCGGATCGCTTCTTTGCGACCGAGCGGGTGCTGGCGGCGATGCATCTGCTTGGCGGCGGGCTGATGATGCTCGCGCCGATGATGGCCAAGGCGTACACCCCGGAAACGGACGGATCGGCGTTTGTCCATCCGTTTATTCTGGTGTTGCTGGGGCACATGCTCTGCTACATGCCGACGCTCGGGCTAACGACAAGTCTGGCGTTTCACAATCTGAGCAATCGGGAGACGCAGTTTCCAAAGGTCCGGGTGTGGGGCACCATCGGATGGATCGTGGGCAATCTGGCTGTGAGCTTGCTGCCCGGGAAGGACGCTTCGGCCTGGCAGTTTTACATGACGGGTGCCGCCGGGCTGGCACTGGGTGTGTATTCGTTTGTGCTGCCGCACACGCCGCCGCCGTCAATGGGGAAGAAGCCGAGCGTGCGAGAGATCCTGGGATTGGATTCGCTCGCGCTGCTGAAGCGACCGAGCTACGCGGTGTTCGCGCTCTGCTCGTTCCTACTGTGCATCCCGCTGGCGGGGTATTACAACTACGCGCGAAACTATGTGGATGCGTGCGGGGTGACGGTGAACGACTCGGCGACATTCGCGATGTCGTTCGGACAGATGGCGGAGATCGCGTTCATGGTGCTGATGCCGCTGTGCTTTGCGCGGCTGGGCGTGAAGTGGATGCTCGCGGCGGGGATGCTGGCGTGGGTGCTGCGGTACGGACTATTTTCGATGGCCTGGGACGGGCACATAAAGTGGATGGTGCTGGGCGGGATTCTGCTGCACGGCATCTGCTACGACTTCTTCTTTGTGACGGGCATGATCTACGCGGACAAGTCGGCCACCCCGCAGATTCGCGGGCAAGCGCAGGGGTTCCTGGTGTTGCTCACACAAGGACTGGGGATGCTGATTGGGGCGCAGGCGTTCGGAAAGCTTGTGGCGTATTTCACACCCGCGGCAGTGGGCGAGATGCAGAAACGTGCCGGGGAACTCATGGTGCAAGCCAAGGCGACGACGGACGCCACGGCGGCTGGGGCACTTACGGCGCAGGCAAACAAGCTGGTCGCAGACGCAGGCGGAATGGTGGATTGGAAGATGATCTGGTTGATCCCAGCCGGTTTCGCACTTGCGATTTTGGTGGTCTTCGTGCTGGCGTTCCGGGAGCGGGCGGAGCCCCAGCGCGACTGAAGCGTCGTGCTGACGTGATGGAAGGTTGCGGCGGGCCGGTGGCCGCGGGAGCGGTTTTTATCGGGCCACAGCAACCTTCGAGCAAGACATGGGGAGTTTGGCGGTGCTGCACGATGGCGTGAATGCGCACATGCGGAACCAGTTGCAGATCCGTGTTCGTCTGGTGTCCGGGATGCGTATTGGCGTGAAGTTCTTGGGAATATCGCTGATGTGTAGTACGCTCATGGATGTGCGATCGGCGCGGCGTGTTCTCTGCCGGTCGTGACATCGCGTCTGGATTCCAAATAGCCGGAGGCACCGGCGAGTTGTCGGCTTTTTCAAGGTGGTGTCAAATGATGAATGCGGTAACAACAACTGGCGAGTCGTCCGTGAGCGCGGCGAAGGCAGCCGAGGTCTCAAGCGTCTCACTGCGTCGGCGGCTGGAGGTGCACTTCGGCGTGCTGGCGGCGGCGTGCGCCGTGACTGCGGTGGCAACGGCTGAGAAGGCCGATGCGAGCGTGGTGTACAGCGGGCCGGTGAACATCACCATTCCTTCCACCACAGCGGGTGTGTATTTGAATGTGGTGACGGGTGTGAACAACGTGGCTCCCGCGTCGGCGCCGGGGTGGGATGTGAATCCATTCAGCTCGACGGGGATGAGCTACTTCAACCCCGCCGCGCCGACCGGCGGTGTGTATGTACAACGCACAGGCCTGGGCGCGACGGCAAACCTTCCCGTCGGGACGATGATTGATGCGACCAGCGCGTACGGAAGCACGACAGCAGCAACCACCGGCAATCAACCGCACGTCTTGAACGGAGTGAACGTCATTGGATTCCGCTTTCAGAATGAGGCAAACGGGAACGCGGTTCACTACGGCTGGATGCGTATTTCGCTCAGCGCAACTCTCAGTTCGCAGCCGCGAACCCTCGTCGAATATGCGTATGAGAATCAGGCG
>JBKJOD010000426.1:0-3280 GCA_046593245.1 Phycisphaerales bacterium | reverse complement strand
CGCGCCCTCGGAGTGCTCCGCGACGCCGCGTTTCTCGACATCCGCGACAATGCCCGCGAGTTCTTCCGCGTAGGAGGACTCCCCCGCCGTGTCCTCGCGGCGGACGATGGTGTTCAGCCGCTCGCAGGCGCGGATGCACTCGGTCATGGTGACATCCACGATCCGCTGCCAGAAACGCATGGTCTCCGGATCGTGGGTTTGCAGTTTGATGAGCGTCTGCTTGGCGCGGGCCATGGCCTCGCTCGCGCCCGCAACTTGTTCTTCGAGTTCGGCTGCGGCCTTTGGGCCAAGGTTGAAGCGGCGCACGGCGGCGAGGCCGCGCTCATCGGCATCCGCCTCACGTTTGGAGTCTTTGTAGAGCTTCTCGAGTGCGTCAAGGTCGAGCTTGGAGATGTCTTCGCCGCGTTTGGCCAGGAGCATGAGCCGATCGGTGACCATGGCGATGGGCAGGCCCCAGTCGCCCACATGGTTCTGGCGAATGGTGTTATAGCCCAGCCGCGTGAACACGCGGGCGAGGGTGTCGCCGATGATGGTGGCGCGGAGGTGGCCGACGTGCATCTGCTTGGCGAGGTTGACGCCGCAGAGATCGACGACGACGGTGTGATTCGGCCCGACGCTCTCGACGCCCAGCCCCGGCGTGTCCAGCGCGCTCAGCAGCTTGGGCAGGGCATCGGGGCGCAGCGTGATGTTGATGAACCCGGGGCCGGCGATGCTCTGCTCGGTCAGCGGGAGCGCAATGTCGCCGAGATCGACCTTGGCGAGTATGGCTTTGGCCACCTCGCGGGGTTGCGGTGGGGGGGTGCCGAGCTGTTTGGCCAGGTTCATGGCCGCGTTGCATTGGAAATCCCCGAACTTGGGGTTGCGGCTTGCGGAGACGTGGGGTTCTGAGCCGGCAAGGTCGGGGTACGCTGCGGCGATGGCAGCGGCGAAGCGTTCGGAGAGGATTTGGACCGGGTCGTAGGCCATGGGGACAGGATGGTAGGGGGGAGAAAACTCACGATTATTCAGATCAGAGTCCGATCGACACTGGTGAAGAGTTCGTGGGCGCGCAGGATCGCACGCTCAGGGGATTGGATTCATGGAGGTTGAAGTATGTTCAGCTCGGGAGTTCGTCGAGTGCTGATCGCATCCAGCGTGCTGGTCGCCGCAGGGCTGTTGATCATTCATCTCGCTGGTTGCAACACGGTGAAGGGCCTGGGTCGTGATGTGGAGGCGATGGGCCAAGGCGGACAAGACATGATTGATGGCAAGGCAACGCGCTGAGTCGTACGCGGCGAGATCGCGTGGCCCCGCCCGATGTGTTCCCCCGGTCTGCGGGCGAGGCCAAAGCGGTTGTGGCGCGGCGACATGCGGGCGAGTGTGTCTTGAGTGCGGAGGATGAGTCTGGCCCGGAGCGCGTTCGCTTCACGGTTGTGGGCGAGCGGGCCATCGACGGGCGAAAGTATCCAACCCGGTCGAGCCGGGGAGCGAGGCGTAACCTCGTTCATGTCCAGTATTGAACTTTCAGGGCGACCGATAGCGATTACAGGTGCTTCCAGCGGCATTGGTGCCGCGACGGCGATGGCGTGCGCCAAGGCAGGGATGCCCGTTGCGCTTGGGGCGCGCCGGGTGGACAAGTTGGAATCGGTCGCGGCACAGATTCGTGCCGCGGGGGGACGGGCGGTGTGTGTGCCGATGGATGTGACGAGCCACGCGGATTGTGCCGCGCTGGTGGGGGCGTGCGTGCGCGAGTTCGGGTCGATCTACGCGGTGTACGCCAACGCGGGGTATGGGGAAGAGTCGCCGCTGCACACGATGACGGACGAGTCAGTGCGCGCGATGTTTGAGACGAACTATTTCGGGTCGCTGAACGTCATCCGACCTGCGCTGGCGGAGATGCTGCGGAATCCTGGGCCGCACCGGGGGCATGTGCTGTGGTGCAGCTCGTGCCTGGGGCGGATGGCGATACCGAACTATTCGATTTATTGCGCGACCAAGGCGGCGCAGGCCATGAGCGCGACGGCGATGCGCCACGAGCTGCGCGGGCAGGGCGTGCATGTGTCAAGTGTGCACCCGATCGGCACGCGGACGGAGTTCTTCGAGCAGGTGCAGAAGCGATCCGGGAGCGCGGAGCGCACGACGATCGCCATGCCATCAAGCATGTATCAGTCGGCGGATCTGGTGGCGGCGATCACGGTGAAGTGCTTGCGGAAGCCGCGCGGCGAGGTGTGGACGGGCATGGGGAAGCTGGTGCGGACAGGGATGGGACTAGCAACGATCATGCCGGGTGTTGCGGACTGGGCGCTGCGGCGGATGAAGGGCGTGCGGTGAGTTAGAAGAGCTCGGGAAGATCGCGTGCGCCGTGGACGACGCGGACGATCTCGACGATGGGTGCTTCGTAGGTGTACAGAATGATGTACGGCGTGACGGGCCAACTCCGCACGCCCGGACGCGGTAGGTCCGGGCGTTCTCTTCCGGCGCTCGGGAACTTCTTGAAGATAGCGATCGCGTCGGCAAACAAACGTTCGTAGTGCATCGACGCGGCGTGACTCTTCAGTTCGAGATCAGACCGAATCTCGTACAGATCGTCTCGCGCTGCGTGCGCGAACTCGACGGAAACAGTCGGACTGCTCATGCGGACTTTCGCCGAGAAGATGCACGCTTGACCGCCGCTGCGTCACGCTTTCGCCATTCGGCCATGACCTCATCCGCGGGAACGACGCGCCCCGCCTCGATATCACGCAGCCCCACATCGATCATCTCGGTGAGTTTTCGGAGCTTCTCTTTCCGCTCGCGGAGCAGGCGGACGCTCTCTCGAACCACCTCGCTGGTGGACTGATAGTCGCCCGAACTGACCAGTTTTTCAACGTACCGCTTCTGCGCGGCGGGGAGGGAGATGTTCATGGTGGATCGGGTGCGCTTTGCCATGCGGGAAGTATACGGCATGGTGGCACAGTGTGCCACCATTGGCAAGGCGGCGTTTGTAGCGTCAAATCAGCTCGACTTCAGCCCCGTTTGTCGCACCAAGAGGGCCACGACGTGCGCCTCCACGGCGCGGCTCTCGCCGACGGCGTCCACGCGCTCGTGGCTCTTGCCCTTCACGTTGATGTGCGAAGCGGGCATTCCAAGATGGTCAGCGATGTTCTGACGCATTTGTTCTTTGACAGGGCCGATACGCGGGCGTTCCAAGATCACGGTCGCGTCGATGTTTGCGATCACGTAGCCCGCCTGCTCAACTCGACGCGCGGCCTCGTGCAGGAAGTCGGCGGAATCGCGCCCGTGGTTTTCCGGCGCGTTGTCG
>JBKJOD010000320.1:0-4688 GCA_046593245.1 Phycisphaerales bacterium | reverse complement strand
CCCTGGGATGCCTCGGCGACGATGCGCTTGTGACGCTCCATGAGATTGCCGTCGGTACGCAGGTCGGACATGGTGGTTTTGGGTGCGGGTATAGCGGGTGCGGGAGGTGCGGCGGGGGCGGCTGCGACCGGCATGGGCTGGGCGACGGGTGTGGATGCGGGCGCGGCCGCGCCGGACGAATCGTGCAGCGGCGGCGTGGTCTGCTCTTTGGGCGGCAGCGGCGTGTTGGATTCACGCGGCAGCGGCGGGGCCGTGGGATGGTCTGGTGGCGGCGGGGCGCTGGAGGTGTCGTGTCTGGCGGTGGTTGAGCAGCCGCAGAGAGTCATGGCCGCGAGCGCGAGGATGGGCAGAGTGGGTTTGGTCATGCGGAGAATGTAGCGGATTCGGCGGCGACGTGGATGAGATAAGATGAATCTGTCTCAAAGAACCGACACGAGGCCACGGGGCAAGAAGCACGGGCAGGATGCCCGTGATACTGGGAACCACGGGCAGGATGCCCGTGATACGGAGATTGATGTGCGGATCGCCGACCTCATCCACGGCCTCGATGTTCGGATTGTCAACCCCGGCGACGAGGTGAGCAGCCTGCGCATTTGCGATATCACCGAGGATTCCCGCACTGTGATGCCTGGCTCTCTCTTTATCGCCCGCAAGGGGGAGAAGGTGGATGGGAAGGGGTTTGTCGCGGGGGCGATCGCGGCGGGGGCGGCGGCGATACTCACGGATGATCCGGGGTTTGAGCTTCCGGCCGGTGGCCGCGAGACGGTTGCCCTGCTGACTGCAACGGACACCAACCTCGCCATCGCGCGGCTGGCGGAGCGGTTCTATGGCGAGCCGAGTTCCAAGATGCGGGTGATCGGGGTGACGGGGACCAACGGGAAGACGACGACGACGTTTCTCATCCACCAGATGCTCAACGCCCTGGGGATTCGCTGTGGACTCATCGGGACGGTGGTGATTGATGACGGCGTGGAGACGGCCGCGGCCTCGCTGACGACCCCGCCCGCGCTGGAAATCTCCCGTACCTTCGCGCGAATGCACGACGCCGGGTGTCAGGCGGCGGTGATGGAGGTCTCCAGCCATGCGTTGCACCAGCGGCGCGTGGGTGCCTTGAACTGGAACGCGGCGGTGTTCACCAATCTGACGGGCGACCACCTGGACTATCACGAAACCATGGATGACTACGCCGCGGCGAAGGCGATGCTGTTCGAGGCGCTCCCCGCAGACGGCATCGCGGTGGTGAACATTCAGGATGCGGGACACTCACGGATGGTGCGGGGGATGAAGCCCGGCGTGCGGGTGGTGCGATGTAAGGTGGATGATGTGAGAATCGGAATGAGTATGGGTGGAACTGGCAGCTTGCTGCCAGTGGGGGTACAAGGTGATCAACACTGGCAGCAAGCTGCCAGTGCCACCCTTCCCATCGTCGGTGGAACAGCCCCGGAAACCGTCTGCCGCGCCCGAGTGCTGGGTGCAACAACAGAAGGAACAGACATCGAGTTCACGGGGCCGTGGGGCCACAGGGTCTGCCGCGTTCCGTTGGTTGGAGCGTTCAACGTGATGAACGCGTTGCAGGCGGTTGCGACGGTGCATGCCCTGTGGGGCGGGACGGATGAGGATGCCCTGAGCTTCGAGATCATTGCGGGCGCGCTGGAGCAGGCGAGCGCGCCGCCGGGGCGGCTGGAGCCGGTGACGGCGATCGGGGCTCCGATCCAGGTGTTTGTGGACTATGCACACACCGATGATGCACTGGCGACAGTGCTGGGGGTGTTGCGCGGGGCGATGGGCAGGTCCGCTTCGGTGCTTGGTGAAAGGCATGAACTTGGCCGCGGCACGAGTGCGATTGGCACCGGGCCGATGCCGGGGCGAGGTGCAGGCGGCGAACTTTGGTGTGTGTTCGGGTGTGGTGGGGATCGGGATCGGACCAAGCGGCCGCGGATGGGCAAAGTTGCGGCGGCGATGGCGGATCGGGTGGTGGTCACCAGCGACAATCCGCGGACGGAGGATGCTGGGGCGATTATCGCTGAGATTTTGATAGGGATGGATACTCCCGGTGGACCGCACCACCTCGCCCAAAGCGGCAAGGTGGTGGCAGGGGACCGGGTGGCGGTCGAAGCCGATCGCGAGCGGGCCATTCGGATGGCGATCGCCGGGGCCAAGCCGGGGGACACGATCATCATCGCGGGCAAGGGGCACGAGGATTATCAGATTCTGCCCGATCCGGCGAAGCCGGGGGCGACGATGACCCGGCATTTCGATGATCGCGAGGTGGCCCGGGCCGCGCTGCGAGAGCGTGGGATTGCCTGCCGCGAACCGGTGCCGAGCCGAAAAGATGACGATCGGGACGATGGTGAAGACATGACCGCCGGCGCATCATTGGCTTTGGGCGGGTGAGCCGATGTAGGGTTGTCGTGCAATTGGTTGATGTGCCACCGATTCGGTCGCTGCTCGGAGCGGCCGTATCGGTGCCGGATACCCGTTGCGCCCATCACCGGTAGCTTCCCAAAGCGGCGGCAACCGGTGGCACTTCGGATCGTTCGCTGATAGGAAGTTCCATGCCGTTCTGGAATCCGGACAACATTCGTATCGCAAGCGGGGGGGCGTGGGTGGTGCGCCCGGCGCAGATCGAGCTTCCCAAAGACCGCCCCGCCGACCTGCCGCTGCCTGACCTGTATGCCCCGATCATCGGCGTGAGCACGGATAGCCGCGCGATTCGCAAGGGGCAGATGTTCATCGCCCTGCGCGGCGAGAACTTCGATGGCCACAAGTTTGTTTCCGATGCCGTGCGTGCCGGTGCACCGGTGGTGGTGGTTGAGGATGTCGCGGGCGTGCCGACCGGCGCCGACCTGAACGGCTGCGGCGTGCTGAAGGTGGCGGACACCGGCAAGGCCCTGCTGAAGATCGCCGCGGCGTACCGAGAATCGCTGAAACGTACCAAGGTCATCGCCATCTGCGGCTCCAACGGCAAGACGACCACGACGCGGCTGGTCGATCACCTGCTCGGCAAGACCATGCGCGGCACGGCGAGCCAGAAAAGCTACAACAACGCCGTCGGTGTGCCGCTGACCATCCTCGCGGCCAAGGAAAGCGATCAATATCTCATCTGCGAGGTGGGCACGAATCACCCGGGCGAGATCAAGATACTCGCCGAAGTCGTTCGCCCGGACATCGCCGTGATCACCTCCATCGGGCGTGAGCATCTGGAGGGCTTCGGCGATCTCGCTGGCGTGGCGACCGAAGAGGCCGTAATCCTGAAATACCTGAAGCCCGCCGGGTGGGCGATCGCGACCGCCGATGCGCCCGAACTCTCCGAGCATCTCAAGGGAGTGAAGAACCTGGTGACCTTCGGGCGCAAGCAGGACGCAACGCTTCGGCTGACGGACGCGAAGCATGAGATCGAAGGTGGGCGCGCGTGGATGAGCTTCGGGGTGAACGCCCGTCAGAAGTACAAGATGCCGCTGGTGGGAGAGCACAACGCGCTGAACGCGATCGCCGCGCTCGCCGTGGCGCGCCGGCTCGGTGTGGATGATCAGAAGGCGACCGATGCCCTGCTGACCGCGGGCGGCGCGGACATGCGACTGAGCGTCGATCACATCGGCGAGGGTGCGAGCGCTATCACGATCCTGAACGACGCGTACAACGCGAACCCGGACTCGATGATCGCGGGCATCCGCACGCTCTGCTCACTCAAGAAAGCGGGCATCGCATCGGGCGGACGCACGGTGGTGGTTCTCGGCGAGATGCTGGAAATGGGCGAAAGCGCGGCCGCCGGACACCGCGCCGTTGCCGATGCCCTCGCCGAAGGCGGCGATGGTGTTCGCATCGACATGGCCGTTCTGGTCGGCACTGGGATGCGCGAGGCGGAGAAAGCTCTGCACGAGTGCGGCTGGGATGGCTCCCGCGTCCGCTGGTTTGAGAGTGCCGACGGCGACCACGCCGCGGCCATCGCCGCAATGCTCCGCCCGGGCGATATCGCGCTGGTCAAGGGTTCGCGCCGCGTGAAGCTGGAGCGCGTCGTCGCCGCGGCCCGCGAACATGGTGCCAGAGCTCAGCAGCCGACCACGGGTGTGGGGATGGTCGGCGTGGAAGTGAAGACCACACAGATCGCGGAGTTGGTCGGCATGGGGCGCGGCGGGACAAGTGGGGAGAGTCAGGCCGCATAACGGCCGCGCGCGATGCTCTATGTTCTGGTTGATCATTTTCGTGGGTGGCTACAGGACCATCGCGTCTGGTGGATGTTCCGCATCCTGGACCAGCTCTCCTTCCGCGCGCTCGCCGCGGCCGCGCTGGCGTTCTTCGTCGTGCTGCTGGCCGGCAAGCCGGTGATCCGCTGGCTGCGTCGCAAGAAAATCGGCGACGCGGGACTCGCGGACACCGCGCTGTTGCAGGATGCCGCGAAGAGCAAGGCAAACGTGCCGACGATGGGCGGCCTGCTGATCTGCGGCGCGATCTTCGGGTCCACCGTCCTGCTGGCGGACATCCGCGAGTTTTACGTCATCATGGGGCTGGTAGTACTGCTCTGGCTGGCCGCACTCGGGTCCATCGATGACTGGTTGAAGCTCACCGCCGCGTCGCGCCCCGGTGGCTCGCGACAGGGGCTCTACGGCTGGGAGAAGCTGATCTTCCAGCTTGGTCTTGGGCTGATGGTCGGCTGGTTCTTGTATGTCAAAGGCGAAACGCCCGGCGTG
>JBKJOD010000303.1:0-43856 GCA_046593245.1 Phycisphaerales bacterium | reverse complement strand
GGATGAGATGAGCTGGGCTCCGCGAACGACGACGGATTTTCGGGAAGGGCGGATACACGATCTGGCATCGAGCGTGCTTGCACAGCGGGGCGTGGTTGCCGGACCGGCGACATCTCGACAGATGGTGACGGCGATCCGCGATCACCTGCGGACGAGTTACTCATACACGCTCGAGATGGTCGCGCCGCCGGGGGAGCAGGACCCAATCGAGTTTTTCCTGTTTGATCGAAGGAAGGGGCACTGCGAGTATTTCGCGAGCGCGATGGCGGCGATGTGCCAGTCGCAGGGGATTCCGTGCCGCGTGATCACGGGGTATCTGGCGACGGAGTACAACACCTTGACGGGGCAGTATCTGGTGCGCGAGTCGAACGCGCACGCGTGGGTGGAGGCGTTCATTGTCTCGGATGCGGACACCGGTGAGGGGCGATGGGAGACATTTGATGCGTCTCCGCCGGGCGATATCGATCGCATCCACCGGCCGGCGGGGGGCATCCTGGCGAGTCTGCGCCGGTGGTATGACACGATAGAGTTCGGCTGGTCCTCGTCGGTGATCGGATATGACAACTCGAAGCAGCGGACACAGACGCCCAGGGTGTTGCCGGACTCCGCGTTTGTGCGCCGATTTGATGCGGCGGCGGATCGGCTCGTGTCGTGGATCAAAACGGTACGATCGGATCCGAAACTGATTCCTTGGTGGGTGAAATACTCGCCGGTCATGCTGTTGCTGATCGTGGGCATGTGGGTGGCGAGCCGGTCGAAGTTGAAACTGTGGATGGGTACGAGGCGGCATATCTCGGCGCGTGCTTCGTATGGGATCACGCCGTTCCGCGCGACAGGGTTTTATGCGAGGACCCTGAAGGCGCTGGAACGGGCTGGGGTGCCCAAGCCGGACCAGACGCCGCCGGGACAGTTTGCCGATGCGCTGGAAGCCCGCTCCCCAGAGGCGGCGGCAACGCTGCGATCAATTGCGGCCGCGTTCTATCGGTCCCACTTTGGCGGGAGGTCGCTGGACTCGAAGGAGATGGCCACGGTGACGGCGCAGGTGCAGCGGCTTGAAGCGGTATTGAAGGAAACCGACGGGCGTCGGTGAAAATACTCGGGCATCGGGTGCGATTCGGCTTGGTTCGGGTGCGGGATGTCTGATAAGCCGCCGCGCGTTCGCTCCGCACGGCATAGCCGTTCCACGCGGCACTGTTGCATGGGCGATGCACGAGAGGTACGAAAGCCCCCCACCTTCGGGGTCGATCCCTCTTGCACGCACCAACGCGGGTCCGCGCTGGGCAATCCTTCCTTTCATCGCGAGATACACCGTGGCCGCATCACGCTCCCGCACTGATCACTGGCGTGACTGTCTTCGCAAGGTTTACGAGCGCGGCGGCGCGCTGGAGATTACCGTTGATCGCGGGCAGACCCTGGACTCGCAGGCGCGCGGGGTGGACCTGGCGTGGCGCGTGAAGATTGTGCACATGCGCGATGACGCGATTGTTGTTGAGCCACCCGCGGCGTGCGGGGCGACCATCCCACTCTCCCCGAACGTTCGGCTGATCGCGGCGATGACCATTGGTCAGAACCGGTGGATGTTCCACACGATCACGATGGGGCACACCCAGGCGGCGGGCGCATCCGGGCGGCTGCTGGTTCTGAAGATGCCGGACATCGTGGAGCGGTGCACGCGGCGCGACTTCTTCAGAATCTCGACGGTGGACCTGCGGCTACCAACGGTGCAGTGCTGGCCGCTGCTGGACCCGACGACGGTGATCGCAGCGGAGGCGTCCAATCGGGCCCAGATCAATGACCTGAACGAGTGCGGCGGAATCTCCGGATATGAACTGGAAGACCCGGACTCGATCCTGCTGCCGGAGGTCGGGCCGATGTTCAAGGCACACCTGCTGAACATTTCTGGGGGCGGCCTTGGGCTCATGCTTCGCCCGGAAGAGGGGCGGGCACTGAGCAGTCGGCCGTTTATGTGGCTGCGAGTGGACCTGCGCCCGGAGATTTCCGCCCCGGTCGGAGTGACGGTGCGGCTGGCACACACGCATATTGATTCCGGGCACAATCTCTATGCCGGGTTGGCCTTTGATTTCACGCACAATACGAGCCACAAACAGTTTGTTGTGGACCTGTTCACTCGGTATGCCCAGCGGGTGCAACAGGGGCAGACGGCCCAACTTGCCCGGGCGGCTTGACGGAATCCTCACACCCTGCTCTAATACCAACCAGTCCCCGGCAACTTCGCCGGGGTTTATCCACCACCCCGCGTGCATGAGCAATCGGGGCGGCTGTTTGCAGTATTCCATGTTCGGAACCTGAATCGTGTTGCAGCGCTCGCGCTCCACGGCTTGGAAGATGAATGGGGAATACCCGAGCGAAGGCGATTGCCCGAGTTCGGATAGATCGAGAGTGCTTTGACGTGCCGCAGATTGAATGGTTGGAAGTTGGTTGTCAGATTCGAGGCGAGTTCCGCGATGCGGGGCCGCCGAAGGGACAGAGTGCCGGTTGGGAACGCTGCCATGCGAGTGCATGGGCGTTTCCGGCGGTGGCGGCAGCACGATTGATCTGAAAACAGACCGTCCACGGGCACTGGCGATGAGCCAGTGGCCATTGGTTGAACGTGCAACGCGGGCCCATCCCGCTCGTGGCATTATGCCGCGTGCGTTTTCGGAGGGCTTTTCGCGTGATGCTTACACACATTCATTTTCCAACCCTGCTGGCCATGAACGATGGCGTGGCGATTGGCATTGGCGCCGCGGCTTTGGTCGTTGGTGCGGTTGTTTGGCATTTCATTCAGTCGTCGCTCCGTGGCCAATCGATCGCCAAGTCCAAGACGGAGGCGGCGGAGATCAAGTCGCGGGCGGAGCAGGAGGCACGGACGCTTTCGGAGCGGGCGCGGGTGGACGCGGACAAGGCCGCGCTGGAGCGGAAGTCGGTGTTTGAGCAGGAACTGGAAAAGTCCAGAAATGAGATGCGCGAGGCGGAGAAGCGGATCGCCAAGCGAGAAGACCTGATTGACAAGAAGCTGGAAACCCTGACAACGAAAGAAGATCAGGTTTCCAAGCAATCCGAACTGCTCAACAAGCAGAGCGAGGGTCTGAAGCAGAAGGAAGCTGGGCTGGACAAGAAGCACGAAGAGCTGGACCAGACGGTGCAGCAGCAGAAGGACAAGCTGTTTCAGATCTCCGGGTGGACCCCGGAAGAGGCGAAACGCGAGGTGCTGGTGCGCGTCGAGGACGACTGCCGCCATGAGACATCCAAGATCGTTGCCAAGCTGGTGGAAGAGGCGACGGCCGAGGCGAAGAGCAAGGCCCAGGAGATCACCCTAATGGCCGTGCAGCGGTACGCCAGCGAGCACACGGCGGAGAGCACCGTGCGCGCGGTGCCAATCCCGTCGGATGACATGAAGGGCCGAATCATCGGGCGCGAGGGGCGGAACATCCGGGCGATCGAGAAGGCCACGGGCGTGGACATTATCGTCGACGACACTCCGGGCGTGATTGTGGTGTCGTGCTTCGACAAGATTCGGCAGGCGATCGCGGTGGAGTCGCTGAATCGGCTGATTGCTGATGGGCGGATGCACCCGTCTCGCATTGAAGAGGTTGTGGAGAAAGTCAAAGCAGAGCTGGAGGAGAAGGTGCAGAAGGCGGGTAAGGACGCGGTGCTTGAGACCAACATGCGCGGCATCCACCCGAAGATTTCGGAGGCGATGGGGAAGCTGAGCTTCCGAACTTCGTACGGCCAGAATGTGCTGCGGCACTCTGTCGAAGTGGCGTTCCTGAGCCAGATGATCGCCGAGCAGCTCGGGCTGGACGGCACGCTGGCGCGGCGCTGCGGTTTTCTGCACGACATCGGCAAGGCGATGGACCATGAGATGGAGGGCGGCCACCCGAAGATCGGCGCGGACTTCGCGCGGCAATACGGCGAGAAGGACGCGGTGCTGAACGCGATCGCCGGGCACCACGCGGACATCCCCTCCACTACTTTCTACACACCGATCGTCATGGCGGCGGATGCCATCTCGTCGGCTCGGCCCGGTGCGCGGCGCGAGAGCATGGAGAAGTACATCCAGCGGCTCAACGAGTTGCAGGACATTGCGCTCCGCCAGCCGGGCGTGACCGAGGCGTTCGCTATTCAGGCCGGACGCGAGGTCCGCGTGATGGTGGATGCGAAGAAGGTAACCGACGATGAGGCGCAGAAGATCGCGTACGACATCGCCAAGAAGGTCTCAGAAGAGATGACGTTCCCAGGCGAGATCCGCGTGACGGTGTTGCGCGAAACGCGAGCGATTGAGTTTGCGAGGTAGAGCCGGATTGGCGTTCGGGTTCAGGAAAACCACACGCACGGGTTCGCGGAGGTTGCGCAGGGATTCGCGGAGAAAGACTGCGGTCGCAACGCCGGAGCGGCCTTGCTGGTATATTTTGGCGCCATGATGACGCACGCACAGAACACTCGCCTTCCCGCATTTTTGCGATGGACCGGGGTGGGACGGGCAGTGGTGTTCGTGCTGGCCGGGGCGTCAATCTGGTGTTTGCTCAGCGAGATGTACGGGCTGTGCAACATGCGGACGTTTTTCTATGCGATCCTGCTGCCGGCGACGGTCGCGCTCTACGGGATGGCAGTGCTGGACCGCACGAAGGGCAACGGGCTGCTGTGGCGGTGGGTGATGATCGGAACAGTGGCGGGGCTGGCTGGGGCGGTGGCGTACGACGTGTTCCGATTGCCGTTTGTGTTTTCGGATGCGTGGGGAATGGGGCGACTGGGGATTCCGCAGATGCCGCTGTTTAAGGTGTTCCCACGCTTCGGCGCGCTGATTCTGGGCGAACCGATGGAGCAGGGCGTGGCAAGCGGGCCGGGGAGCGCGTGGGGCGCGGGGTACTCGCTGGCGGCGCATCTGCTTGGATGGGCGTATCACTTCTCCAACGGCGCGACGTTCGGGGTGATGTTCGCGGCGATGTACGCGGGAGCGAAGGAAGCGGCGGCGGGTATGCGCGCCCGCGTGTGGAAGCCGATCGCGTGGGCAGTGGTGATGTCGGTGGGGATTGAGATCTGCCTGCTGGTCTCGCCGTACTCAGCATTTTTCGGCATTCACATGACGACGCGGTTTGTAGTAGTGACGTTGACGGCGCACATCATCTTCGGGCTGTTCCTTGGTGCGTGGTTCGCGTGGCATGCGCGGCAATGGCGGCTGGGTGCGTTGCCAACGCTCTCGCGTGTGTGAGTGGCTGATAGGGGAGCATTCTGGTGCGGACGCTCGAACGAATCGACCATCGCATCGCATCGATCATGCGCGACTACGCGCCGACGATGCTGCGTGTCTCGCTGGCGATCGTGTTCATCTGGTTTGGCGGGCTCAAAGTCATGGGCGGCAGCCCGGCGGAAGAACTCGTCAAGCGGACGGTGTACTGGTTTGATCCGCGCTGGTTCATCCCGACCCTGGGCGTGTGGGAGGTGGCGATCGGGGTGTGCATGTTGTGGCGGCCGCTGATCCGGGTCTCGATCGCGCTGCTGCTGCTGCAAATGCCGGGAACGTTTCTGCCGCTGGTGATTCTGCCGCGCGTGTGCTTCACGACGATTCCGTGGGTGCCGTCGCTGGAGGGGCAGTACATCATCAAGAATCTGGTGCTGATCAGCGCGGCGATTGCGGTGGGCGGGACGGTGAGGAGTCAGGTCAGAGCAACTGTGGGATAGCGATTGCTGGCAGTCGTTTGCGTGGGTTGCCAACATCACGGGCGGGCAAGCCGCCCGTGCCACCCAATGTGTGAAAGGAACTCACAACTCCCGCGCTGGCCCATCCCACCCAAACGCGTGCTCGAAGGCGGCTTTGTGGCACTGCTCCATCTGGTGGAAGTCGATGATGTCGCGGACGAGGAGGTTCTCGAACTCCATGGGGAGGCGCACCTGGTGCATACCGCTGTTGTCGGTGCAGATGGCGATGGGGACGCCCGCATCGAAGCAGCGCGCGAGGACGACGCGAAGCTCGTCGTAGGTTTTGAGCGTGCCGGTGCGGATGTAGGTGGTCGGACAGACTTCCAGGCATTGGCCGCGTTTGGCGAGATCGCGCAGGAGTGAGGGGTGGCGGATGGGGATCTGGATGCCGTGTCCGATGCGATCAAGATGCGGCAGAAGTTCCGGATGGATGCCGTGAGCGGTCTCGAAGACGTGGCCGGTGGTGTGCAGGCCGCGTTTGCGGGCGAGTTTGAGGAGTGCAATGATCTCGGCAAGGCGCGGACCATAGAGAACATCGGGGCCGGCGACATCGACGGCGACGACAGTGCCGTTGGCGGTGTGGCTCTTGACGGAGCGCGGCGGGGCGTGCGCGATTGCAAGATTGAGAATCGCACGATTGACGCGCTCGGGCAGCTTGCTGTGGATGCAGAGAATCTGGCGAAATACCAGCGGATATTGGGGCTGGCTGATGGCGGCTTCGGCGATTGACTGAACGACTTCCTCCATCTGCCGGATGCGCTGGTCCTCATCCAAATGCGGATCGGTTCGGAAGTACGGGGTGTAGCGCAGCTCCATGTACGCGAGGTTGTCAAAGAGCACGGCGCCGCGAATGAGCTTCTGGATGAAGTAGCGGAGCGAGTGGGAGCGCTGGATCTCCTCCACCAGCGTGTGCATTCGGAGGTAGTCCGTCAACGTTCGGTGTTTGCGAGAGAAGAAACGCTCAAAGGTTTCATGATTCGGAAAGCGACGGAGGAGCGGGTGCGAGCCCTTCTCCGCTCCGACCTGGCGCTGGAGATAGGAGTAGAGAATGTTCGGAAGGATCGCACCGCCGAGATGGAGGTGCAGCTCGCTGTACACGCCGCGCGGCAGATTGGCGCGTTTGCTCACGACTCGTGCTGCGCTCGCTTTGGTGGCCACGTGGGCGGACTCCGGGGTGGGCGGAGGGTACGCGAGTGCTGCGTGCAAGAAGAAACCTTCCGCTTGCGCGGAGGGCTGGTGATCAGGTGGGGGCGTGACGCATGAAGGATGTGGTATCGATGCGGAAGCGATCCACCATAGCCTTGAGATCACCGGCACGGTTGGAGAGCTGGGCAGCGGCACCTGCGGACTGGGCAGCACCCGCACCGGCTTCTTCTGCCGCAGTGCTGATCGTCTGGATCATGCTGGAGACGCCGCCGGCGGTGCGGATGATCTCGGCGAGGTCGTGTCCGGCGCGACCGGTGAGGTCTGCGCTTTGCTTAATCTGGGCGGCTCCGAATGACATGCGATCGGCGGCGGCGGTGCAATCATCCTGCACGCCCCGGATGGTCGAGGTGACTTCTTCAGTAGCGTTCTGGGCACGCTCGGCGAGGCGGCGGACCTCGTCGGCGAGCACGGCGAATGCGCGGCCGTTCGGTCCTGCTTTGGATGCCTCGATAGAGGCGTTGAGTGCGACGAGATGGGTGCGGTCTGCGATGTCATCGATCAGCTCGACCACGCGGGCGATCTGGCGGCCGCGATTCGCAAGCGTGCGAACCGAGTCGGTGCTGGTGTGGACAAACTCGTCGATGCGGGTGATCTCGGCGGCGGCCTGCTGGAGCGAACGACCGCCGCTGGTGGCGAGGCGACCCGCAGTCGATGCATCTCCGGCAGCAACGGCGCACTGACTGGACACCTGGCCCGCCGCGGCGGACATGCCCTTGGCACCGATGGCAAGTTCGCTGGCGGCGGCGGCGACTTCGGAGGAAGAGATGGCGACCTCGCTGATGATGTCCTTCATGGACGCGGCGAGTTTGTCGGTCGCACGGGCGAGCTCGCCGAGTTCATCGCGAGAGGTCGAGTTGATCGGCGCGACGAGGAGGTTGCCAGAGTCCAAGGCGCGGATGTTGAAGAGCGATGCCGCGACCGGGCCGCTGATGGCTCGGCAGAGCCAGAGACCAGCGCCGACGCAGAGGGTGGCACCAATGGCGGCAAACACAGCGCAAGTAATCTGGCCGCCGATGCTGGTGGAGATGGCAGCACCGAAGCGGCAACTGCCGATGAGTACGACGGCGAGGGTGCCGATGGCGAGCGTAATCCGGCAGGGAATGGTGAGCGCGCGGCGAGATGTGCCGGTGGAATCTGTGGTGGATGAAGTCAGGAACGCGATGCCGCAGGTGGTTATGAACGCGATGGCCATGGCGGCGAGGAGAAAGTACGGAATGGCAGGGCTGACGGGCGCGGCGGCTGTGGCGACGCTCGATGTCAACATGACTGAGGCTGTTGGCGGCGCGGGGTGCGTCGGTGACGGGGGTCGCTGTGCGGTGGCGGGTATCGGCTGCTGAGTGATGCACGATGGAAGCACGAGGGACGCGGCGACATCCACAACCATGGGCTTGAAGGGCCGCGCGGGAGGCTCTGAAGAAAGGGGCTTCGGCGCGATGATGACCGATTCGGCGAAGGCGTCCGTGCTGATTTGCTGAGCAGCGCTGGATTCGTGCGTTGCGGGATGCGACGGACTGTGCGCGAATGTTGCGGACTGTGTCGCTGTCGCGATGAACGAACGCACGGCGTCGTTGTCGAAGGGGCTCGGGGCATCGTGCTGAGCGCTGACATTTTTCGATCCAGCGGTATTTGCTTCGATTGAGTGGTTCGCTGGCAAAAGAGGAAATACTGGGAATGTAGATGCGTCAGTGGCAGCAACGACTGAGGCGACTTGGACGAGTTGCATCGGTATGGTATTTTCAGATACCGGATGCTGTTGGATCGGAAGGTTGCCGGTCACGCTCCATTCACGTAGATCAAGCGGCGATGGCTCGAAGAAGCTCTCCAAAGGAGAAGACTCCAGCGAGAGCAGCGATTTGAGGGCGGGAGCGACCGGAGCGACTTCGGGGATTGAGGGGATTGCTTGCTCAAAGGGTGCGGTGGTGTCTGCTGGAGCGGCTTGGTTGGTCTCAACTGGCTTGGGGTGGCGGTCCGCATGCGGAGCTTCGCCGGCGATGAGATCGAGCGTCGGCTCGGTTGCGGAAGTAGCATCAGTGCTCCCGGCGATAGCGTTCTGATCTGCCGGCTCAGCCGGATTGGGCGCCGCGGATTCTGCGGTGGCGGGCTTGCGTGCGTGCGAAGCATCTTGTGCATCGAGTTCCGCGCAGGAGCCGACGCCGATGAGGATCATTGCACTGATGGCAAGTGCAGCGGTCTTGATTGCGATCGGGGCGGGATTCCAGAGGCGCGATGCACGAGCGATGACCATGAAAGGCACTCCGCGTCGCGACGCGGTCGCAGCGGAAAATCGCCGAGATCCCGGAGTCGCTTATTGGACTGTTTCGGCGTGTTTGGAGGGTGAGTGAACGCGCAAGTGGGATAAACGGAAGATATTCGCAGACATGGTCGGTATGCGGTCGGGTCAGTCGGTTGGGACGGGCGAACGAATGCGTCGGCCGACGAAGAGGCCTTGGTTCTCTACACTCCGAACCCGTGTCGCCGCGTGGCGATTGCGGGGGATTTCAAGCACACTCAGAGCAGCACGATCCCCATGAGCACACAGACGAACGCCGCGACTGGTTCGACCCGAGTTGAGAAGGACACGATGGGGCCGATGGATGTGCCGTTGGCGGCGCTGTATGGCGCGAGCACGCAGCGCGCGGTGCTGAACTTTCCAATGTCGGGGCGGCCCGTGCCGGCGCAGATTCTGCGGGCATATGCAGTGCTGAAGGCGGCGTGCGCGGCGGTGAACCAGAAGCTTGGGCGGCTGGATGAGAAGCGAACGAAGGCGATCATCGAGGCATGCCACGAGATTGAGGATGGCTTGCCGGCATTCGGCGGACTGTGGACGCACTTTCCGATTGATACGTTTCAGACCGGGTCGGGCACGTCGACCAACATGAATGTGAACGAGGTGGTGGCGAACATCATCTGCGTGCGGATGCACAAGCCCATTGGGTCCAGCAAGGATTCCGAGTATCTCAAAGGGGGTGGCGTGCATCCGAACGACCATGTGAACATGGGACAATCCAGCAACGACACGTTCCCGACTGCGATGCACATATCTGCGGCGGTGATGATCCAGAATGAGTTGCTGCCAGCAGTGAAGAAGATTGCGGAAAAGCTGGAATCACAGGCGAAGGAGTGGGACACGATCGTGAAGATCGGACGCACCCACTTGCAGGACGCAACGCCGATCCGGCTGGGCCAGGAGTTCTCGGGATACGCCAGCCAGATGCGGCACACTGAGGAGCGGCTGCACCGTGCGTTGCACGCGCTTTCGGAACTTGCGATCGGAGGAACGGCGGTGGGCACCGGCATCAATGCGCATGAGCAGTTTGGCGCGATGGTGTCGGCGGAGGTTGGTAAGAAGACAGGCGTTCACTTTCGTGAAGCAGCGAACCACTTCGAGGCCCAGCACGCGAAGGACGCGATCGTAGAAACATCTGGCGTGCTCCGGACGATTGCGGTGAGCATGTCGAAGATCGCCAATGACATCCGGTGGCTCGGGTGTGGGCCGCGCTGCGGGTTTGGAGAGCTGATCGTGCCCGCGGTGCAACCGGGATCGTCGATCATGCCGGGGAAAGTGAATCCGGTGATCTGCGAAGCGGTGATCATGGCGTGTTGCCAGGTAGTCGGAAACGATCAGGCGGTGACGCTTGGCGGTTTCGGCGGCATCGGTTCACTGCTGGACCTGAACGTGGCGATGCCGATGATGGCGGCGAACATCATCGACTCGATCCACCTGCTGACACGCTCCTGCCACGTGTTTACAGACAACCTGCTGGACGGGCTGAAGCCGGATGTGGAGCGCTGCAAGTCGCTGATCGAGGGATCGCTGGCGATGTGTACATCGCTGGTCCCGGTGATCGGGTATGACAAATCTGCTGCACTGGCAAAGGATGCGTTCAAGCAGGGCAAGACGGTGCGGCAGCTCGCGTACGAAACCGTCGTTGGGCAGAAAGATAACGCGGGCAAGACGATCTCGCGCGAGGACATCGACGCGTACCTGAACCCCTGGAGCATGACGCTTCCGGGGGGCGAGGGCGCGGCGGGGGGCTGAGATCTTGCGACCAGCGAGAGCAGAGGACGATCAACGGCCGATCGCCAGTAACTGCTGCATAAGCTGGTCAGTTGTGGTGATGATGCGTGATGCAGCGGAGTAGCCGGTGCTCGCCAGAATCAGATTGACAAACTCCTGCGAGAGGTCCACGTTCGACAGCTCGAGCGCACCGCCGACGATCTTGCCCGAGCCGAGCGTGAGCGGCGGACCGATGATCGCCTCGCCGGAGTTGGGCCCGGAGCCGTACATGTTCCCGCCGAAGTCGATGAGGCCCTCGGCGTTGGTGAAGTTGGCGATGGCCACCTGGCCGAGGGTTCTGCTCAGGCCGTTGGAGAACGAGCCAGTGATGGTGCCATCCTGGCCGACGCTGAAACCACCGAGAGTACCGATCGGCGCACCATCTTGAGCCAGCGCGGCGATGGTTGAGTTCTGCGAAGCGAGTGCCGTGACTGCGGAGGACTGACCGGCGTATTCCATGTTGAAGACCAGTGGGCTGGTGGCACCGGTGCCGGTGCGATCAATGGAAACGCCGACGGTAGAAACGCCGGAGATGCGACCGGCGGAGTCGAAGTTCAGGGTACCGGTGCCGACGACAGCGTTTGGACCCTTGTTATCAGGGCTTTCTGCGTAGAAGCGCCATGTTGTGCCCGAGCCACCCGCCTTGGTTTCCAGTGTCATTCGGAGGTTGACAGTGAGCGGTGTGCCGAGCGAGTCGTACGCGACGTAGCTGGTGAGCACGCTCTCCCCATCGGATTGATTGGCGGTGGTGAGCGTGAAGGGATTGGTCGATGCGCCGGAGGAGCCGATGAGATTGAGATTCGCGGTCTTGACGTCCAGCGAGTTTACGGTGCCGGTGTTACCGATGAGCGAAATCACGCCGGTGGTTGGGTTCAGTGTTGCACCCGGTGTGTTGCCATCGGGGTTTGCGCCCGCGCTGGTGTTGATATTGAGCGTGTTCTTGAGGAAGTCGAGATAGTCCTGCACCGTGGATGTTGCAGTAACGGTGAAACTGGCATCGGGGATGGACTGCGTGCCCTTCTTCGCACCGGTGAGCTTGATGACTTCGCCGGAACCGAAGAGTGGATTTCCGACGCTGGCTGGATTTTGGATGTCAACGAGCCGCGTGTTGGTTTCCAAGGCGTTCCCGCTGCCGGGGGGAGGGCTTGCGGTTGGCAACGCGGTGAGCGCGGCGAAGGTCGTGAGCGATCCGTGTGTCGGGAGCGCACCGCCCGCGTTCAGATTTCCACCAACGCGAACGGTTCTGGTTGCCTCCGCGAGTGTCAGCGTACCAACCGGGATGTTGATGTCCTTGGTGATGCCAGGAATCACATTGAAGTTGGAGTCGATGCCGAAACCCTGGACGCGCTCGCCGCTCACGGTGATGAGATCGTTGTTGTTGTTCTGGCGAAATGCTCCGGCACGTGTGTACAACTGGGTGCCAGCGCGATTCACGATGAAGAATCCCGCGCCATCGATCGCCAGATCGCGCGGATCACTGGTGGGCGACACGGAGCCGGCGGAAAAGTTGCGCTGCGTGCCGGCGATGGTGACTCCCAACCCGATCTGGCTGGGGTTCGTGCCGCCGCTGGAACTGCCGGGAGGAGAACCGCCTGAGAGTGTTCGCGAGAACTGATTCGCAAACAGCAACCGGCTGGACTTGAACGCTGTGGTGTTCACGTTCGAGATGTTGTTGCCGATGACGTCCAGATTGCGGGCGTTGGCGGTCAGGCCGGTGAGGCCGGTGAAGAATGCGGTGGTGGAGGCCATGCGAGTGCTCCGGACGCGGCGCTGCAAATCAACGCCTGTCGATCGGTGTGGTATCTGCCGGTCCTCCGACCGATGGATCGCGGGCTCCGCCGCGGATGGTTCGATTCACTTACGCAACTGCCGGGCCACTTCGTGACGCGGCGGACATGATCAGGTGGAAGTCGTTCCGGCGGTTGGTTTGGCGAGTGAGGCGAGAAGATTCAGCACATCCTGGTTGCCAGAGAGGGAGCTTGAGGGAAAACCAAGAGGTGCCTTCTTTGCGCCAAAGCTTGACGCGACATCGGTGCGTATAGGCGAGGACTGCGCAATCGAAGGGGCGATGTCGCTTCTTGCATCGCCGAGATCGAGCACGCCATCGATGCCTCCGGTGATTCCGTTGCTTGCTTCGGCGCGCCCTGTGATTTGACGGGCGTGAACATCCAGCAGGAGCTGCTGTCCGTCGATTTTCACCAGTGCGCTGCGAACGCCCGCGGACTCGAGCTGGTCGGATGCGATCGAGAGACGCGCAAGCTGACCGTCATCAAGCGAGATGCCCTCGGCATCAGCACCAAGGGTGACGGGAAGCTCGCTGGCGAGCCCGCCATCCTGAGCTTGCTTGAGGAGGTCTGCGAAGGCCTGCGAGGCGCTGCCGACTGCGGAGGTGCTTTGACAGTTGCCATCCGCGGGGCGCACGCCCGACGCGAGCAGCTTCATGAGTTGTGCGGAAGATATGTTCATGATGGAGGTTGCCGTGATTCGGTGCCGGCAGGAAAGACTCAGGGGAGAGGAATCGTGTTGCCGGTCCCGTTTTGTCCGGTCGGCCTTGGAGTGTTGCCGCCGGTGGTTCCAGTCGTTCCCGTTGTTCCCGTCGTGCCCGTGGTTCCGGTCGTGGTGGTCGCCGTGCGGTCCAGAATGTTCGCAATGTTCTTGAACGGAATGCGCGCACCAGAGGCGAGGTTGAGGACCGGCCCGGAACTGGTCTGGCTGATAGATTTTACGGTGCCTTCTACGGCATCAAAGTTGTCGGTATATCCCTGCACGTACTTGCCGAGCAGAGAACCCGCTGTAGAAAGCTGATTCTGCGAGACCACATCCGTGAGCTTGTTTTGCAGTGCGAGCGATGACTCGATGTTGCGCAAACTCGAGAACTGCTGCAGCAGCGCGTTGGAATCGTTGGGTTTCAGAGGATCCTGGCTGGTCAGCTCCGTCATCATGATCTTGACGAAGTCTTCGCTGGTGAGCTGGCTGAACTGGCTTGCAATACCGCTGCCGCTGGTGGACAGTGCGGATGTGCCGCCGAGGGAACTGCTGATGGCGCTCATGTGGTTGCTCGCTGCGAGTGGATCGATGGCCAAACTACACCAGGGCGTTCACGTAGACGCGGCCGTCCGCGCCAATGGTCAGGGCCGAATCAGAGGGCGAGAGTGCGGCGAGCACGACCGGCTGCTCACCGCTCTCCCAAGTGCTCTCCCCGGCTTGAACGCCGCCGGGCTCCGCCGACGACTGCACACGAGCTCCGCTCATGCTCTCTCCCCCACGCGAAGCGTCGAGATCCGACGCTGCACTTCTGCCACTCTCCGCAAACGATGCGCCAGCGTCTCGCGCAGTTTCGGCCACGGGCGGCAAGCCGAAGCCGCGCTCTGGCATCGGCGGCATATCTGTGATTGTGACTTCATCCATCGAGAGGCCACGCTCTTGCAAAGCAGTGCGGAGGGAGTCGATCGAGGCACCAAGAATGCCCTTGGCCCTGCTGCTGGAGACCTCAAACCGGGCTTTTACTCCCCCACTTCCCCCCGCCGATGTGCCATCCATGCGCAAATACACGCGCAACATGCCGAGATTTGCCGGGTGCAGACGGAGCAAGACCGACCCCGAACCAGAGGCATCCGCTCCGGCCCAAGCGCCGGATGCCGCTGCTTGTGCGGCCGCTTGCTCCACACCGCGCTGCACCTGGGCGTGCAGGGCACGCTGAAACTCGGGAGCGCCTGCCGCACTTTGTGCGCTTACAGGGCTTGGAACATGCAACGGCTCGGTGGCGAGACGGCCAAGAAGATCCATGCCGCGCGGAAGCGAGATGGCTAGGGTTGAGATCGCATCCTTTCCATCAGTGGGTTGCGGGAGCGATTCCTTGGCGGCAGGATCGGGAAGTACGGGACCGATGGCTTCTCTCGAAGCGTGGGAAATGGCCGGCTGCGTCGGTGGAACAGCCGCAGAGGGCTCTGCAGGCGGACTCGCGGGAGCAGCAGGGTCGATCGCCGGAGGCCGCGGGCTTGCGGCCTGGACGGGTGCGGGGCGATCGGACCCAGATTCTGACTGCGCGTGTGCGGCGGTTTCCACATCAGCAGAATCGGCGAGCGTCTCACTTGCTTTTACGTTTTCGCGCCTTTGAGAGCCGTTGCTCGTCTTAAGTGACCCTGTTGCTCCGGAACTTTTCGCAGCGGCGTTTTCCGGAAGGGATGCGATGAGTGATTGCGGAGCTGCTGTCGTCGCAGCGACCCCTTCTGTTTCACCGCTAATCTTCCCGAGAGAAGGAATCCTTAGATCGGATGCGTTGTTCTGAACAGAGTCCGTCCGCTCTGCTTCGCTTGCCTCTTTGCTTGAGGATGTGTCAGACTCGGCGGTAGAAACTCGCCTCACTGAGGTTTCGGTCGTACCAACTCGAGTTGGACGCTGCACCTGGGTGGTGTCAGCTCTTGCGGTCGCTTCAATCGGTTTGCCTGAGGATTTATCTCGCTCGAGTGGGACCGTCGCCGATGCGATCGCGGCATCCGGTGTCGCTTGATCTACCTGTGTCGCCGCTGCACCGGTCGTGACTGCAACTGCCGCGATAGAACTCGTGACGAAGGGTTCTTCCTGCAGTTGTTCGGGCCGGACATCAGCCGGTGCGGCATCGTCTGCCTTGTTCACCTCACTGGGAGCGACCGGATCTGGAATGGTCGTTGGCTCACCCACGACTTCGGGCGGCAACGGCTGCTGCGGAGTCTCACTGACTTGCGGGTCAGCCGGAGAGTTTGACGACGTCTTTTTGTCTGTTGCCTTCTGCGGCAGGGATCTCTTGGAGACGGACCCCGAGGTCTGTGCGGTGTCGGACGTGCGTGGTTCAGCCCGCGATTTTGGCTCTTTAAAAGCACCATCTGTCGCGGCACTGGAGTCTGACTCTTTGCGTTTCTTCTGGAGCGCACGCGCAAAGGTTGCGGGACGATCGGCAGAAATCGCATGGTCGTGCGCGATTTCGGCGGGTGCTTCGTTCTTACTTGCCCTGTTGCGATCAGCGAGCGGGCTTGCCGCCGGCCGCGTCGAGAGCAGAGTTTGCTGCTGAATTGCCAGTCGGTTCATACGCGGATGCCTGAGCAAGCGAGCCGGGCGGCGGGACGACAATGCCCCGTGTCCGCAGTCGCTCAAGCAACTCCGCTGCCATCGCGGGTTCGTCCTTCACGAACTCGGCCATGACCTTGGTGCGTTTGACCTCTTCCATCTTGGCCATATAGGAAACAACCTGGTCAGAGAGTTTCAGGTCCAGCAGGGCACGAAGTACTTTCTTGGCATCCTTTGCCTTTTGCCCTTCCAGCGTGGCCAGCGCGACCTGAAACTGCTTGTCACCCTCGGTATCAGCGACCCTCTTCCGCTCGGCAGCGAAGGCGCGGCGATCCTCCTCGAGCTTTTTTTCGCGCTGTTCCAGCTTGGCAAGCTGCACCATCATGCTCGCCTGCATGTTTTCCACAATCTGCTGCTGGCGGAGGAGCATCTGGGATCGCTGGTCGTCCTTGAGCTGTTGTTCGGCGATCTTTTCGGCGGCCGTCGTGGGCGGGATGGCCATCTTTTCGGCGGCGGCCATGTCCGCGTCCTTCTGCTTTGCGGCGATGTCCGCGGCTTGCTTGTCGGTCGCTTCCTGCGCGATGGTCTTGATAAACCGCTCTCGCACTGCGTCGACGCGCTGCTTGTTCAGCCGATCCGAGCTCTTGAGCCAGAACAAACCGCCCGCGACCGCGAGGATATTGAAGATCGCCATGACGGCGAGGATGTTCCAGAGTGCTTTCATGGGTGCTCACCTTGCTCGTGCTTCTGTTGGCGAATGTACATCTGCGTGCCGGCCTCGTCCACCTGTGCAGCGTCAGCGCGGAGTTCGGACTGTCGCCATTGCTCGTGCCAGCGATCGCGGAGCAGCTCGACGGCACGCCGAGCGGTCGCGGCACGCAACAGCTCCGAGCGGGCGTGCTCCATGCGCTTGTATGCGCCAGCGAGCGCCAACGCGGCCTGACGCGCTTTGGCTTCCATGTGCAGCGAGGCATTGGCCTGGGCTCGCACCTCGGGAATCACGACCATGACTCCAGTCCCCACGCCGCCCAGGCGGTCGCGAAGATCCATCTTCGCGTTCTGAATATTCTGCTGACACTGGCGCATCGTCTGCTCGACGGCGATGCGTTCGCGATCCAGCTCGGCCAGGCGGAGCTGCTGCTCCTGCTCGATGCGTTCACGCTGCTCCAGCACCGGCTGCAATCTGAACTTGAACTTTCCGGCCACTGCTCACGCTCCTGCAACAACGCTCACCGCTCAACCCTTGGCCTTTGTCAATCTTTGAAACTCCGCGCCCGCCTCAATCGCCAGCTTGAGCATCCGCGACTTGGACATCTCCATCGACTCGCGCTCGCCGGTCCCCTGGCGCAGCAGCTCGAGTATCTTCTCGTTGTAGCGAATGGCCACATCCGTCGCCGGATTCGATCCCTTCGCGTACGCCCCGATCTGGATCAGATCCTCGGCCTCTCGATACGCCGCGAGCAACCGGATGACCTGCCGCCTGGCATGTACGTGCGGCTGATCGCACACCTCATCGGCCACGCGGCTGATGGAATCCAGCACGTCGACCGCGGGGTAGTGTCCTCGCTGTGCGAGTTTGCGAGAGAGAATGACGTGACCGTCCAGGATGCCGCGTGCGGCATCGGCGACGGGCTCGGTCATGTCATCACCCTCCACGAGAATCGTGTACAGGCCGGTGATTGTTCCGCCCACGCGCTCGGCGGTTTCCAGCGAACCCGCGCGTTCGAGCAGGCGAGCGAGAGAAGAAAACACACTCGGCGTGTACCCGCGGGTGGCGGGCGGCTCGCCGACGCTCAGGCCGATCTGCCGCTGCGCGTGCGCAAAACGCGTGATCGAATCCATCATCAGCAGAACGCTCTTGCCCTCATCGCGGAAAAACTCCGCGACGGCGCAGGCAACCATCGCGGCCCGCACCCGCAGCAGAGCGGAATCGTCACTGGTCGCCACCACCAACACACACTTCTTGCGGCCTTCGGGGCCGAGCGTGTGCTCGATAAAGTCCTTGACTTCGCGGCCGCGCTCGCCGATCAGGGCCACCACGGAGACATCGGCCTCCGTGCCGCGGGCCACTTGGCCCATTAGCGTACTCTTTCCCACACCCGGCCCGGCGAACACGCCAAGGCGTTGTCCGCGGCCCAGCGTGGTCATCAGGTCCAGTGCACGAACGCCGGTCGCGAGCGGGCGAATCACGCGCCCGCGTTTCATGGGGGAGATCGGCTCAGGATCGACCGCCTGCGGCGTCAGCGCGTGCAACGGGCCGTGGCCGTCAATCGGCCTGCCCAGCCCATCGATGACGCGCCCGAGCATGGACCAGCCAACGCCAACGGTCTGCTGCGCGTGCAAGCCCTCGACAGCATCGCCGGAGCGGATGCCGCTGGTGGAGCAAAGCATCATCACAATCGCGTGCGCGCCATCAAAGCCGATGACTTCGCCCAGCGACTGCCGGGCATTCGCGTCGCGTTCCCTCGAAGTGCTGCGAACCTGAACCAGCGAACCGACGGGCATAGGTAGATCACGCACCAGGACGGTCAAACCGCGCAGCGATCGCACGCGCCCGACGATTCGCATGGGCTGCGCCTGACGCACGGTTCGGAGTTGTGGGGCAAGCCCGATCACAAGGTACCCCCATTCGCATCATCCGCCCCGGGAATCTCTTGTGGAAGGAGAGTTTCCACAAGGCGATCAAGCTGCGTCGAGATTCTCGCATCGATCTCGCCACCGCCTATTTCTCCCGCATCCGCGTTGGCACGGGTGGTCGCCACGCAGCCGCCGCGCTCGATGGCAAGGTCATCCACGATTTCGGCGTGGCGAATGGCGGGCATCGCGGCCAACAGCGCGGGGAGCGCGCGATTCACTGCCAGGCGATCTTCCGGATGTACGCGAATGACGAGTTCGGTCGGACGCACCACAACCGCGAGCACCGCGGCGAGTTGGTCTTCAACAACTTTGGGATTGAGTGCGATGACCCGCTTGGTGACGCGCTCGGCAATGGTCGTCGCGAGCTTCACGACATCGCGCAGCGCACCCTGTACAAGATCCTCGCGATCGGACTCAAACGCTCCAAGGGAAGCGAGCCACGCCTGCTCAACCTTCGTGAGTCGCTCGCGGTACTCAGCCATCGCTCCGGCCTCGGCCTGCGCACGACCCTCGGCACGCCCTTGCTCAAGGCCTTTACCGTAACCCTCTTGCTGGCCTTGTTCCGCGGCACCTGCGATGATGCGTGCACGCTCGGCGTGTGCCGCGGCGACGATGCGCTCGGCTTCCGCCCTTGCCGCGCGGACCATCCGATCCCCCTGCTCGCGCAAGTCGCCGAGATCGAGGACAATGGCCTCGCGGGCAGCAGTTGAAGCAGAAGAGTTGCGGATGAGAGCCATGGGGAAGTGACGGAGTGAACAAATGACGGAGTAAAAACAGCGAGAGCGGATACATGCTGAAAGACGTGAAGGGAGTACCGTGGGATTTTTTCTTGGCTTTTTGCTTTGTCACTCCGTCACTTCGCCGCTTCTTCACTTCCCTCACACGACCAGATCGCTCTCGCCGCCGCGGCCCGAGATGATGATCTCGCCAGCATCTTCCAGACGCCGGACGATGTCCACGATGCGCTGCTGTGCGGACTCCACATCGCTGACGCGCACGGGGCCCATGTACTGCATGTCCTCTTTGATGAGCGTGGCAGCACGCTCGGACATGTTCTTGAATATTTTCTGCTGCAGTTCCTGGCTGGCGGTCTTGAGCGCAAGGCCGAGCTCGTCGTTGTCCACTTCCTTGAGGATGCCCTGGATGCCCTTGTCGTCCACCTTGAGAATGTCCTCAAAGACGAACATGAGCCGGCGGATTTCCTCGACCAGTTCGGGGTCATCAGACTCAAGCCCCTCCATGATCGCCTTCTCGGTGGCACGATCAGCGAGATTGAGAATCTCCGCGACGGTGTTGATCCCGCCAGCTTTTTCCATGCTCTGGCTGAGCATGTTTGAGAGTCGGGATTCCAGGCCGCGCTCCACCTCTCGGATGACCTCGGGATTGGTCTGCTCCATGTTGGCGATGCGTTTGATGACCTCGATCTGCTTCTGCATCGGCAGGCCGCCGAGAATTTCGGCCGCCTTGTGGTGGGGCAGATGGCAGACGATCAGCGCGATGGTCTGCGGGTGCTCATCCTGGATAAACGTGAGTAGGTTTTCGGTTTCGGCTTTCTGAAGGAAACTGAATGGAGTTTTCTGCACCTGAGTCTGAATCTGCTGCAGCATCCGCCCGGCGGTTTCGGAGTCGAGAGACTCCTTGAGCAGCACCGTCGCGTATTCAAGCCCGCCCTCGGTGAGATACTGCGAGCCGACGGCGAGTGCGTAATACTCCTCCACCACGGCCTTGCGGAGCGCATCGGGAACGCGTCCCATGCTCGCGAGTTCGCGTGTGACCTCTTCCACTGCTTGCGACGGGAGTTGCTTGAGCAGACTCGACGCGGTCGGCGTGTCCAGCGTCATGAGCAGAATCGCGGCGCGAGAGATGCCCTTGAGTTCGGCTGGATTGTCTGGTAGTTTGGACATGCCCTTCATGCTTGCGCTCTTTCAGCTGATTCAGCACCGATCGCCCTGCAATCACTCGCCCTCGGTAAGCCACCTGTTGAAGACGGAGGCCGCCGTCTGCGGATTGTTCTTGACAAGTGTGCCGATCTCTTCGAGCATCTTGCCGGTCTTGAGCGATTGATCATCAATCTCGATGCCGATCATCGCGGTGTCGCCCTCGACCGCCTCGCCAACGACCTCCGTGCCGGGCTCCAGCGCGGGAGGAATGCCCACCAGTTCCTCCGCAGTCGGCAGCGACGGTGCCTTGCCCGCCTTACGAACCATCGTGAACATCATTCCCAGCGCCACCATCGCGAGCACGCCCAGCGCGACGGTCTTGATCATGCCGCCATCAAGCAGCGACATGAATGTGCCGCCGCCGCCCATGAAACCAGCCTTGCTACCGCCACCCGCGCCGCTCATTCCCCCGCCACCCATATTCGCCATGGAAATAGGAATCAGCGAGACCTTCACCGTTCCCGACACCAGTTGAGCCGCACTGCTGATCGCCGCACTGGCCATGGAGCCCTCCGTCTCCACCAGCGGCAGGATCATGCCCTCAATCTGCGTCCGAACGCTCTTGTCGAACGTATCGGCGATGTCCTTCTCGGTCGGCTCAGTGCTCGCCGCCGCACCTCCGGTCGCGCCCGCGGCGGGAGCGACGGGCGCTGCGTTTTGTTTCCAGATCGCCGCCACATACTCGCGCGGCACATTGACCGTGACATTGATCTTCGTTGGCCGCCCCATCGCTTCTCGCTCTTTGATGATCTCGTTGCCGAACATCACGGAGCTTTTCACCGTGCTGGTCTCGTTGTTACTGGAATCGGCCCCACCGCTGCTGCCGCCGCGATTCAGGTCCGCGCCGGTATTGGCCTGCACGCCCGGCTCGATGCCGCCTTTGGCGTTGTTAGAAGTTGTGGTCGTCGCGCTGGTTTCTTCCGTGGGCATCGATACCGAGCCCTGCCCCTTGGGCAAGACCGCTGTACGCTCGCGCTCCCGTTTGACGGCATCCACGATTGCGTTCACGCTGACACTCACTTCGGGCATAAACCGAAGGTGCTCCACGATTTTCTCGTGCAGACGCTTCTCCACCTTGGCCGCCTGCTCAATGTACGCCCCGCCACCGAAGGCCAAATCGTCCGCGCTCACGGCTTTGTACGACCGCCTGCTGCGTCCGTCGATCACAGAAATCTCTCGGGGACTCAGCCCCGCAACGCTTCCCCCAACCATATCCGCCAGGGCGTTGACGCTTCCCTGCTCGAGCCCCTGCCCGCTGGGCGGGAACACCGTCACCTGCGCTACCGGCTTCCGCGCCGCGGCCCCGATGCCGCCGGCGTCGATCGGCACATCAATGATCACAGCAGCGTCATCAAACCCCATCGCGCGGATGATCTTGTTCAGCTCGTTCTGCAGCGCGTAGTTGCGCTTGGTCTTCTTGGTCTGCAGGTCCTCGATCCAGCTCGTCTGCGTCACCAGCGACTCGAACATCAGCTTCTTGTCTGTGGGGAGCTGCTGCTCCTTGGTCATCGCCGCCAGTGCGATGTATCGCTGGTCCGGCAGCATCATGACCTTGCCGTCGGTGGCGATCTTGATATCAAATCCGCGCTGCTTGAGAAACGCCGCGGCCTTCTGCTGGTCTTCGGCGGTTCCGCTGGGAAAAAGCGCGATGGTGGCGGGCGAGCCGGTGTATTGGGCGACCAGAAAGAATGTCATCAGCGCCAGCACACAGAGCGAGGCGATGAGCAGTTTCTGAGTGACCGTCAGCAGTCCGAGCTGCTTCTGTATCCCCGCCAAAATGGTGCGAAGTCGATCCATCCGCGCCGGCCTCCTGCCAACATCCATGCCACGGGCATCCTGCCCATGTTTCGAGTGGCATGGGCTTTCCGGCCCATGTCTCTGGATCGCTCAATGCCGCAGCGAACGCCACGCCACCACGATCGTGTCGCTATTGTCGGCCCACGCTCATTCTGCGCTTGAAGGAGTTTTATCTTGCGCGTCAGATCGCCCGCGATGCGCAACTCTCGCGCGTTCCGGGCGTGGTTACGACCGATTCGATCGGCGAACAAAGGACAACCGCCGTGGAGCGGCGGGCCACCCAGTCGCCGAATCAGACGCGGAGCTGCTTGATTTCCTCGTATGCGCCCTGCACCTTGTTGCGGAGCTGCACCAGCATCTTGAAAGCCATGTCGGCCTTCTGCGTCGCCAGCATTACGCCTTCGACATCGTTCCGCTTGCCGGTTTGCAGGTCTTCGATCGCGCTGGTCGCATCCTGCTGCAGGTCGTTCACCTGCTTGATGTTCTCCATTAGAACATCCTTGAAAGACGGGCCGTTGACGGGCGCACCGTTGGCCCCTCCCTGCACACCGCCCGCGCCAAAGCCGGCGGCTCCTGCGCCCCCCAACCCACCCGCACCGCGAGAAATGAATCCCAGAGGATCCGTCATGGTTCGTCTCGTTCCATCCGTCATCACGCCCGCGCTCGGGCAACTCCGAACATCCTATCACATTCCGATCGGCTCCCACCGACCGCACACGCTCGCCGCACGGAACTGCTGGCCGGCTTACCCGAGCAACCGCAACGCCTGTGCCGACATCGTCTTGGTCGCTTCCGCCGCGGCAATATTCGCTTCGTATGCCCGCTGGGCCTCGTACGCGTTCAACTGCTCGAACACAACGTTGACCGCTGGATACTTCACATACCCGTTGGCATCTGCCAACGGATTCTGCGGCTCGTACCTCGGATCAAAGATCGGCTCGCTCTGGATCGTTGCCACATGCACGCCAAGCTGCCGACCGGGCGCGGTCTTCGCCGTGGGATCCCCGGGTGCAAAGAAGACGGTTTTTCGCTGATACGGGTTGTTCTGGCCACGGGCATCGATGATGGAGTCTTTGTTGGCGATGTTCGCGGTGATCGCCTCCAGCCGCGTTCGCTGGGCAATCATGCCGCTTGTTGAGATGTCCAGTGAACCGTACATGCTGCTTCCCTGCCTTTCGCTTGCCCCGCTCCGTCACTCCGTCACTCGCTCACTCCGTCACTTCCCCTCTCACACTCGCTCGCTGATCGCCGCCTGCATGATCCCGTAACGGCTCCGCAACAGCTCGATCGAGGTGCGGAACACCCCGACGTTCTCTGCCTGCTGCGCCATCAACCCTTCCAGATCCCGATTATTCCGATCGTGGAACAGAATGTTGCCGCTCGGGGTGCCCGGCATCAGCGTCATCGTTCCATCCGCCGCAACCTGCACCTGATCCGTGCCATGGAACGCCAACTCGCCCGCGTCGCCGCTCCCGGCACGCCGAGCATCCACCGCCTTGCCCAGGGCTTTCTGAAACTCCGTCGGCGAGACATCCAGCGGCCGGAAATCCGGCGTATCGAGATTCGCGATGTTGTGCGCGATGATCCGCTGCCGCGCCCCGGAGAAACGCACCATCGCTTCCAGCGTGGGAACGGCACCAGAGTTGGAGAGTTCAGAAATCAGCACGTTGATTCATCCGCAAACGATGTTCCGCGCATGAGTTGCGCGGCGAAGGATCGGGCACGCAGAGGTTCGCCGAGGGCTCGCAGGGGTTCGGGGAGGGGGAAATGGAGATAGACAACAAAGACGGGCCTTTGCTCTTCTCTCCATTTCTCTCTCAGCGAACCTGGGCGCACCCTCCGTGAACCTCCGCGTGCTTGGGCTTCCTCTCCACCTCACATCACAACCCAGCGTCCACGAGCTGCAGTTGCTTCCACTTCTTGAGCTTCAACCCCAGCGTCCGCACGCCAATCTGGAGTTCCACCGCCGTCCGCTGGCGGTGGCCCTTGAACTTATTGAGCGTCCGCACTATGGCGTCGCGCTCGATGTCCTCCAGCGCACGCCCGCCGATCGGGATCGCCTCACCCGCCGCCGCCGTCGCTACGGTGCCATTCGCGTGTGGCAGGATGTCCGTGTGCAGTGGTTTGCGTTCCACGCTCACCGTCATCGTGCCGTTGCCGTTCTGGTAGTAGGTTCCGTTCATCGGAAGTCCCGCGGCCTGCATACCGACACTCACGGCCTCATCACCGCTGAGCAACCAGGGCTCGATCATCCCAGGCTCAACCGTATCGCCGCGGGTGAGCACCACCGCACGCTCCACTATGTTCTGCAACTCGCGCACGTTTCCCGGCCAGTTGTACTGCTGCATCACCGTGATCGCCTCGGGCGAGAAAACCTTGGGCGACTTGCCCTCGCGACGGGCCGTGAGAGCCACGAAGTGCGCCACCAGCGCGGGAACATCCTCCAGCCGATCCCGCAGCGGCGGAATGTGGATTGGCAACACGTTGAGCCGGAAGAACAGATCTTGCCGAAAATCGCCGCGGGTGACGGCTTTGGGCAGATCGCGGTTGCTGGTTGCAATCACGCGGACATCCACGCCGATGGTCATGCTCGACCCGACGCGCTCAAACGAACGCTCCTGCAGCACGCGCAGCAGCTTCGCCTGCACGCTCCTGGAAATCTCACTGATCTCATCCAGCAGCAGCGAGCCGCGATCCGCCAGCTCGAAACGCCCTTTGCGCAGCTTCTCCGCGCCTGTGAACGCGCCCCGCTCGTGGCCAAAGAGCTCGCTCTCCAGCAGCGTCTCGCTCATCGCGGCGCAGTTCATGCCCAGAAAGGTCTCGCTGGCTCGCGGGCTGAGATCATGCACCGCCCGCGCGACCACTTCCTTGCCGGTGCCACTCTCACCGCAGATCAGCACGGTTCCCTGGCTTTCCGCCACCGCGGCGATCTGCTGCTTCACGCGACGCATCATGCCCGAGTCACCGATGATGCGGTCCAGGCCCATGGGCCCGGTCTGCATCATGCCGGAAGTGCCCATCTGTCCCGCGTTTGCTGGTGCTCGCGTGCCCTCAACTGCGGTCCGGAGCACTGCGTTCTCCTTCGTCAGCCGCGCGTGCTCGATGGCCCGCTTTACGGCCACAATCAGCTCATCACCCTCGAAGGGCTTGGTGAGATAATCAAATGCGCCGAGCTTAATCGCCTCCACGGCCGTCTCCACTGCACCGTACGCGGTCATCACGATCATCGGCAGTGCATCGTCGATCTCGCGTGCTTTCTCCACGAGTTCCAGCCCGGTCATGTTGGGCATTTTGAGGTCCGTCACCACGCAATCCGGCCGGCGCTTTGCAATCTGCTCGAGCGCATTCGCGCCGCTCGTCGCCGTCACCACCCCGAAGCCCGCTCGCTGCAGCGTCGCGCCCACGCTGTCCCGCAGCATTTCCTTATCGTCCACAATCAGCACCGTGCTCATGACCTGTCCTCCGTGACTCGCTCGTGTTTCCGTGTCCGCTCGCCGCAATCCGTGGCGATCGGGATGATTTTGACTCATACCAATAGCAATCTACCTGCTTCGCTCCGCCGGCGGATCCGGCAGTAACAACTCGACAATCGCTCCCCCGCCACCCTCCACATTGCGCACCAGCACGCGCCCGCCGTGCGCATCCATCGTGCGATGCACGATCGCCAGCCCCAGCCCCGTTCCGGTCGCACGCGTTGTGAAGAACGGATTGAACATCCGTTCCATCACGCCCGGCGGCACCCCCGGGCCGCTATCGCGGACCACAATCGCCGTAAAGCTCTTTGCGGCACCCGTCGAATCCGGGAGCGTTCGCCGCTCGACCGAGACCCGTATCTCGCATTCCCCGCCCTTCTCTCGCATCGCTTGAATGCCGTTCCGAAGCACATTCACAAGTGCCCGATGCATCTGCGACGGATCGCAGGCAACAATTTCCCCATCCATCTCCGCCATCTCGTCATCGCGCACGATCAGCACACGCCCCGCGCCCGCGTGCTCCTCACGGTCACTCGTCAAACACTCCTCGATCGCTCGCGAGATCATCCCCCCCACCTCCACCGGCTCACTCCGTGGCCGCACCTCGCGCGCAAACGCCAGCACATCCGTCACCACCGCGTCCAGCCCGCGCGTCGCGGAGCCGATCTTCTCCGCGATCGCGCGTTCCTTTGCTCGATCCCCACCCACACCCAGGTCATCCACCAGCATCCGCGCGTACAAGCGAATGGATCCCAGCGGATTCCGCACCTCGTGCGCGATGCCGGCCGCCATCTCTCCCAGTTCGGCCAGCCGCTTCCCACGCTCGATCTGTTCGTTCGCCTGCCGCAACTCCCCCTGCAGCCGCACTACTTCCGCGCGCAGCGACTCGTGCGCCGCCTGCAGTTTCGTCGTCACCTCGTTGAATGCGCCAAGGAGTTCCGCCAGGTCGCGCTCGCCCATCTCCGTGGCATGAGCGTCCCGCCCATGTGCTTTCCGCACGGGCTTCTGCTCCATCTGCGAAATCTGCTCAACACTCGCTTCCATGCGCTCCGCGCCTCATTCCTTCCCACGTTCATCCATGAACGCGTTCAACCTCAGCGAACATTCAGCCCCTTCGATCCTGATAGATCGCCCCGTTTCCGGCACCGTTTCTCGCATATGCGGCCGCGGCCCCCTTGACTCGCGTCAGGTTCGCCAGCTCATCCGCGACGGCGGTCCGCATCTTCTCGATCACAATCCGGTCCTGATCGTCCCGCGCCCGCACGCTCTCCACCAGTGCCGCGATCTTTCCGACCCGCTGCACGACCCCCTCGCGCTGCGCTGCAGCAAGCCGCCCGAGCAGCTCCTCTTTCTTCACGCGAAACGGCTCCAGCAAAGCGTTGATGTCCGTCACGCGATCCACCAGCGTCTGCCGCTGACCAAGGATGCGCAGGAGCCCGTCGGTATCGCCAACGCCCACCGCCTGCGTCTGCCGCGCACTCAGCGTGTCCAGCCCGACGCACAACTCGCACTGCTCATCCAGCAACTTGTTCAGCCGCGGCAGCCACTTCGCCGGATCGCCCGACTTCACCTCGGCCACCAGCGGATTCTCGGCCATCTGCTCGATCATGTCCAGCCCTCCTTGGCTTCACACGCACCTTGGTTGCTTCTCACCGCGTCTCACTCGCTCTTCTCGTTGCCCTTCTCCCCCGTCGCCTGCCCTTGCTGGCCGATCAGGGTTCGGGCGTCCAGCCATTTTTCCCAGTGCCGTTTTTCCATCGGCAGATCCGGATTCTGCCACACGCTCTCAGGGAACTTCGCCAGCTGGAGCCGCGCCCGCTCGTTGGCAGTTCGCGCCTCCGCCCACTTCTCCTGAGCCGCGTATGCGCTGACGATCTGCGCCATCGCCACCAAGCTCGACGGCTCTTCGGAATACTGCTTCCGCGCCTCGTCATACGCCGCGATGGCCGCGTCGTAGTCGTGCATCTCCATCGCGCAGTCGCCCAGATAGAAGTACGCGTTCCGCAGGTGCACCTTCTCCAGGTTCGTCCGCAGTCGCGCCGTCTTCCGCTCCAGAGCGACCTTCACACCCTCATACAGGAGCCGCGCCGCTCGCAAATGTTCCGTGCGTTTGGCCTCGAGCTGGTCCCGTTCGGCCTGCGGAAGTCGCTGCGCCGCCAAAGTCTGCCCGACCTTCACCGCCTCGCGCCGGTGGCTGTCCGCGAGCAAATACCGGATACTCTCGATCCGCCGATCGTCCTTGTACCGCTTCGACACGCCCTCCAACCACGCGATCGCCTGCGCGAATCGCTCGCGTCGATAGCTGGATTCTCCGAGTTCGATCAATGCCTCGCGATATTCCAGCGCGTCCGGACCGACACCACTGCCGTTGACCACGCCCTGCAACATCAGCTCCGCCTCTTCGTCGTTGCCCGGGTCGTTGTCGCTCAACATGCAGCGGGCCAGCGGCACCACCGCCTTGTCCGCCATGACGCCTGAGTTCAGCGTCGGGTTCGTCGGATCGCGTGCATCCACCAGTTCTTTGTACAGCGCCGCCGCGCTCACAAAGTCCCGCTTCGCCTGGTACACCTGCGCCAGCCGAAACTTCGCCTCGGGCTTGTTCGCGTCCGTGTCCGCCGCGTTTTCGGCGTAATCCGCGAATGCCTTCTTCGCTTCGTCGATGTCCCCGGCGCGATCGTACGAATCCGCCGCCGTCCACAGACTCGCCGCGGAGGCCCCCGGATCTGTTGCCGCCACAAGCTTTGCGTGCCGTCGCAGATAATCACCCGCGACAATAAAATGCTTCTTCACTTCCGCGCGAGTTGCGGCATCGAGTGATTCGACGGAAAAATCCGCGCCGTTCTTTGTCGGGTCCGCCGCGTGCTGCTCGCGTACCTGCGTCATCAACGTCTCGCCCAGCGATCGTCGCGTTCGCCCGATCGCCACCAGCACCTCGGGCGGCACATCGATGTCCTTGTAGAGCGTCTCTGCAACATCCGCGTATCGCAGCGCGCTCTCTCGCTGTCCGGAGTCGAATCGCTCCTGAAATCGCTGCATCAAACTCGTCAGCACGCTCTCTCGTGTGACATCCCCAAGTGAACGCGGACGAATCTTTTCTGCCAACCGAGTCGGCATCGCCGCTGAGTGGGCCGATTCAACATGTCCTGGCGCGGCAGGTGCCACTTCAGGATGGCCTCCCGCTTCGGGCTTTTTTTCTTCCGCGTGCTTGCCAGCCGCTGCCTGCTCCGCGGCCGCTGGCTCGTGCCCGCTCTCGCGTGGTCTCGCTGCGTGAGCATCTCCGCCCTTGCCATGCTCGGCGGCCTTCTCCGGTCCATCGCTGATGGAGTTCACCAGCGCGACCAGTTCCGCATATTTCTCCAGCGACTTGTCGTCATGTCGGAGTGATGCCTCCACCTCTGCCACACCCAGCATCGCGCGCGCATATTGCTTTCCGGCGCCGAACTCTCCGATCACTCCCTCAAACTTCTCCCGAGCGAAGTCCAGCAGTGCGTTCGGATCGTTCTCGCTCGCACCGCGGGCACCCCCGCCTGCTGTTGCCACGCCGCTCTGCGCCAGCCGCCCAAGCATCACGCCCAGGTCCGCACGCAGCGAGTTGGCGGGCTCCAACAGCCCATCCGCTGCCTCCAGTTGTCTCATCGCGCTGATCGGTTGCTCCGCTTGGAAGTAGGCCTTTCCGAGCAGCACGTACAACTCCCCCTGCTGTTCCTGCGGCACATCCTTCAGCAATCCCACCCGCCGAATCAGTTTGTTGATCGCCTCTTCGGGCTTCCCAGCCGCGATCAGCATCTCCCCCTGACGTGCCAACACCCAGGTTTTATCCGCCGCGGACAGAGCCGGATCGGCCGCAAGCCCCGCGAGCAGTTCCAGCGTCTGGTCCGAACGCTTCGTGGCCTTTTCACCCTTCAGCGTCGGCCCGATTGCGAGATTGTGCTCCACCACCGCGCGCGTCAGCCGGGTCTTCCGCGCTTGCTCCGGCTCGGGCAGCTTTCCGATCCGCCGCAACGCGCCGCTCTCGCCATCGATCTGGTCAAGTGCAACGAGCGACTCCACAAGCATCGAGACATCTGCCGGCATCAGATCTCGGTCGCTTCCCTCTGAGACCTCCTTCTCGGCTCGCTGGAAGTTCTCCACAATCGTCTGGTGATTTTCCAGCCGGTTCAGTCCGAGCGTTTGCTGCGCGCCGGAGAACGCTCTCGCTCTGGCCAGATAGAACGCGCGCAGGTGCTCCGCATCCGGCGATCCATATTCAATGTAGTTGCGAACCTCGGTGGAGTTGAGTTTCTCGATCGCTTCCTGAAACCGTTTGTCCGCCACCAGCGCTTTCGCCTGCTCAAGCGGAATGTCCCCGGGTGGCTTCGGCCGGTTCATCATGAACACCGCCCCGCCAACCACGAGCATCACTCCACCCGCCACCAGCGTGGGCAGTGGCCAGACATTCTTGAACTTCACTTGCCCGGGCACTTCCCCATCTCCCGGAATGGGCGCACCGCCACTCGCGCCTCCCGGCTCTTGTGCCGCGCTCGACTTGACGCCCTTGGCCTCCGCCACGGTTCCAGCCCTCACTTGCAACGAAATACCAAAGCCATTGCCGACCGGCAATCCTTGCCGATCCGGCCAGTCCATATCGGCCCCGGCTCCCGATTCCCTTCACCTTGTGCGCGGCTTCTGCGCGAATCTGTCGCCACACCGCCAAACATCCCACAAATCACTTCCCATCGTTCGGATCGGCCACCACCAGCGTGCGAGCCGCCAGATCGCCCGGATGCCGCCCCGCCACATCCAGCATCCCAAACAAAGCCAGCATCGGCACCAGCCATCGCACCGTATTCCGAACCAGAACCTGTCCCAGAGCTGGGCCAGGCAACATGAATGTGCCACCTGCAACTTCACCCGCGCCGACCCCGGCGATCGAGACGACGCGAATGCCCATCACAAACTTTCCGAGTGATTTTCCCACCATCCACTCGCAGATACTCGCGTGCACAATTGTCACACCGATCGCCAGCCCCATCGGACGCAGGTCGAGATTGCCAAGCGCGGCATCCGCTCCTCCCAACATGGTGCTGGGCATCAGCAGCACCATCGCGCTGCGTCCCTGCGCTGTTGCCACCAGAATGGCACTTGGGACATAGTCCACAATCGCTGCCAACAGCCGACGGATCGGGTCCGCAAGATGCACTCCCACGGGTAGCACCGGCACGACACGAGGATCAGATGCCAGCAAATACACCATCACACCCACACCCGCGAGCAGCGCGAGCACGACGATTCCCTGCAACCTCGGTCGCTCTGGGTGCTTCCCGCTTTGGGATGGCCCCGCGTACAGTTCTCGTCCTGTCACTACCGAAATCTCTCGGACCTGCAAATCCGATGATATTTGGCCCGTTGGGCTGGAAGCCGCGCCCTCTCTCCACGCCAGTGATAGAAGCCCAGAGGCCTCTCCGAACATTCCAGCCGAAGCCATCGGAATGACGCTGGCCTCGCGCGGCACGCCAACAAGTTCCGCGAGTTCGATCGGGCGCGTTCCCGAACGCAACTCATACACTCGCGTCAGTCCGACCGAGGGTGACTCCGCGGGGGTGGCCATCACCACTGCCGCCAACACATCCTCTTGCTCCCGCGCCCCCTCAACAAACACCAGCCGCAACGATGCGCGGTCGACTCTGGCAATCTCGCCAAGCTCGAAATCCAGCCGCTCCCACCGAATCGTGGCCGGCGTGCCCGCATTGCGATGGCCGACCCACACCACAACGACTCCGTCTGCCTCGCTACTGGTCGCTATCGCTATCCCATCACGCCAGGAAATCAGCCGCGCCAGCCCATCGTGGGCGGGCTCGAACTCACCATTCTTTTGATGTATGAACCACGCCGGGCTGGCTTCACCCTCTCCCCACGGTGACTTCAATGACACCCAGTTTCCATCTATATATGCCCACAACCCGGCCCGCACCCGTCCGTCTGCGTCCTTCGCATCCTCTGCAAGCCACGCCATCGGCCCCTGTTCGGAAGCCGCCATCCCGAGCAGCGCAGGGCTGTGCGGCAACGGGGCGAGTTCGAGGAACTCCTTCAACGGAAAATACTCGTAGCCACTCCCCAACCCTCGCAGCGCTTCACGCGAGAGCACCCGACGCTTCAGCGCACCCGACTCACTCCGCTCCTGAACTACGAAATACACACGATTCCGCCACCACGCCAGCCCCTCCTGTCCGATGTCCCATCGCCCGCGTGCTTCCCCAGCGATGCGAACGACCCCATTCATATCGTCCGCTGATGAATCCCCACCTCCACCGACTTCTCGCGCCGGTAAATGCAGCAGCACCACCCGCCCATCACCTGCACCTGCACGCCGCGCTTCCACCACCATCCACCCATGACCATCAGTTACGGGGTTAGCTGTGCCGCGCCTTATCACCGGGCGAGTGTCCATCTGCCGCGCGGGATCATCCTGATGTTGAGCGAGCAACACCGCCGGAAATACCATGACAGCTGCCAAGGCCAACACGCACCAGGCCAGAGCGGCCGCTGGACGACACGGCACTTTGATGTCCGACACATGAAACAACGCCATGGTTGTCCATTCCTCGTTCAACACCCCACGAGGTATTTGCTACTTCTTCCTCGCATCCAGGTCAATCGTCTTATCCACCGGATACTTGTCCAAAAGCACCGAGAGGTCAAACGCTTTCTCGGTGATGGGGCCGTCACGAACCCCGGTGAGCGTCAGCCGCGCCTTGGTCTCCGGGTGGCCGTCGCGCTCCAGATGCGTGATCTCGATTCGCGATGGCACTCGCACGTGCGCAAACGCCGCACCGGGAAGGTCTCGGGAAAACTCCACCGGCTCCTCGCCCGTGTGTTCCGCCACCAGCACCTTCTCACGACTCTTATCAAAGATCTCGATGGTGCTCGGACGCATCGTCTTCGGATCTACCCAGGTACGCTGGAACCCACGATCCCCAATCGGGGCGGTGATCCCGACGAGTTTCCCATCCTCCGACCACTGCGTCGCGCCCTTCGCCCCCACGTCTATCTTGACGACTCCCATCATCCGAATCAGATCCAGCGGCTTGATCGGCAGGCCGATTCGCGCCGCCGTCGCATCGTCAAACTTTTCGTGCCGCCCCACCGCCGCAATCCGCTTGCCCTTCTCCGACAGATCGATCCACCAGTACTGCTCAGGATCGCAGCCGAACCAGAACAAAATCTGCCCGGCCTTGCCCAAGCTCAGCGCGAGTTTGTTGGGCCTGATGATCTGCAATCGACCTTCTGGATCCTCCGTGCGCTCGTTGCCCTCTTCGTCGAAGTACGTGATGAGGATGTTCGCCCGTGCCGAAATCCGATCCAGATAATCCACCGACCTGTTGTACTCCCGCGCCACCACCGAATACGCCGGCGGCTCGCCAAACTTCTTGGTGATCGGGCTCGCCGTCGTCGGCTTCGCCGCGCCCTCGCCGCCCTTCTCCCCGAAGTTCTCGCACCCGCCCGCAATCCCCACTACGCACCCCAACCCCGCCGCCAACATCGTGCTTCGCTTCATGCCCCACCACCTTTCTCCGCCCCGGTCGGCGATGTGCCCGTCTCACCCGATATCACCGCACCCAGCATCCCCGTCACTTTCCCAATCGTCGACGCATCCAGTCCGGGGTCGACCACTTCCATGTACTCCGGCCCCTCGGGCGGCTTCGGCACGCCGCGTTGCCGCACCAGCATGGTCGTCCCCTTGCTTCCTTCTTGCACCAGCAATCGCTTGCGCAGCAGGATCAACGACAGCACAAACCGGAACGCCAGCCGATCTTTCTCACTCGCCCCCTCGCCGCCCTCCACCTCGATGCTCTCGCCGCTCTGCTCGAACAGCTCCACCAGCGACTGATCATCAATCAGCAACCGCTTCTTCGCCGTCGGGTCCGGCACCAGCCCGCGCCAGAACCCAAACAGCACCAGCGGCCGCGCCGGCCTCGCTCCCTCGTTCCACGCACGCTCGCAGAAGTCCACGCGGACAAACTGCTCCTCCTCCGGATGCTGCACCAGTGCGGCCACAAACCGCTCGCCCGTGCCAAGCTCCCGATCCGTCGCCGCACACCGCCGCGTCGAGGAGGACATCGAATACTGCGTCCCTGCAACTCTGCTCATAGTGCCCATGCTAGCAATTCCGCCGTGGCACGGGCTTTCCAGTCCGTGTTTCAGCTTCTGCCTTCAGCTCTCACTTTGACTCCCCCCACCCCACCCCGGTTCACCGACAACTCACCTCAAACACCCGCACGCTTGTCCCCCCCGGACCAATCGGAAACGTCGCCGAAGCCCCGCATTCCGGACACCGACCCACATACGCCGACCCATCCGCCGCCCGATTCGCCCTGGCATATTGCCCCGAACACTTGAACCACAGACGGAGAAACTTCCCCGGCGCATCTCCGTGGCCAGTTCCAGCAGATCCCGCACCTGGCGCGGCTCCCCTTCCTCCCAACTCCACCATGTCCCGTGCATCCGGCATATCACATATATCGACCCCGACCCGGGAACCCCCGCAACCAGCACCTGAAACAAGTGTTTGCCATCCCACCCCCATCGCCGATACCCTTCATCCCACGGAATCCGTCAAGATCGCGCGAAAGAGCGCCGGTTTTTCATCATGCATCCGGACACGGTTCCGTACAATTCTCGTAAGTCGTTTTCCAACAATGACTTGCACGCACAATCATGGCCGCAACACTGACCATCCTTCCCGACCCCCCCGCCCCTCCGGCTCCTATTGGCCTGATTGCCGGTGGCGGCCGCCTGCCGGTCATGATTGCTAAAGGCCTCATCGCTGCCGGCCACCCCGTCCACGCCCTCGGCCTCCGAAACCAGTACGACTCCGTTCTTCCTTCCCTTTGCACTTCATTCCGAAGCGTTGGGCTGTTCAAGGTTGGGCACTGGGGTGGCATGCTCCGCAAGACCAACGTCTCCCACGCCGTCATGGTCGGCCGCATCGACAAGGCCAAGCTGATGTATGGGTTCCCGTGGAGTATGATCCACAACGTCCCGGACTGGCGGACCGTTCTGACCTGGTTCCGCCACCTTCGCCACGACCGCCGCTCGCATGCCGTTCTGGCCGCAATCGCGGATGAACTCAGCCGCTCAGGAGTTCACCTCATCGACTCCACCGCCCCCATCGCCGACTCCCTCTCCGAAGCTGGCGTTATGACCAAGCGCCAGCCCACCAGCCAGCAGCGGGCCGACATCGCATTCGCCTGGCCCCTCCTCAGCCAAACCCTGCGGCTGGACATCGGCCAGGCCATCGCCGTCCGCGACCGTGACGTGATCGCCGTCGAAGCCGTCGAAGGCACAGACAGAATGATCGAGCGCGTCGGCGTCATCTGCCGCGCCACCGGTTGGACGCTCTGCAAGGGAGCCCGCGCCGGACACGACCGCCGCTCGGATGTCCCCACCGTGGGGCCGCAAACCATTGAGAACCTCTACAAACACGGCGGCCGCTGCCTCGCGCTCGCGGCGGGCGATGTCATCATGATCGACAAGCCCGAACTGCTGGATTTGGCGGATTCGCTGGGGGTTGCGATTATTGGTGTGCCCGCGGCGCAGGCGTAGGACGGGCATCTTGCCCGTGCCGCTCGCACGGAATGCACACCATCCTGACCGCCCGAAAGCCAAGGGTCAAGTTCCGCTGCAACTGAACACGGCCAAGATGCCCGTGTTACGACGGAAACGCCTTCTTGTAATCCTCAAGGAACTTCTTTAACCCGCTGTCCGTCAGCGGATGGTTCAGCATCGACTTGATGACGCTCATCGGCACCGTCGCCACATCACACCCGGCCATCGCGCACTCGACCATGTGCTTGGGGTGCCGCACGGATGCCGCGAGAATCTTCGTGGTGTAGCCGTAGTTGTCGTAAATCTGCCGGATCTTCTCGATGAGTTCCATGCCATCCTCGGCGATGTCATCCAGCCGCCCGATGAACGGGCTGACCAGAAACGCGCCCGCCTTCGCCACCATCAGCGCCTGCAGCGGCTGGAAACACAGCGTCATGTTCGTCTTGATCCCGTTGTCGCTCAGCGTCTTGCACGCCTTCAGGCCGTCGATGGTAATCGGCAGCTTGATGACGATGTTGGACGCGATCTTCCCGTGGCTCTCGGCTTCCTTCATCATTCCCGCGTAGTCCGTGGAGATGACCTCCGCGGAAACCGGCCCCTTCACGATCTCGCAGATCTCCGCGAGCCGCTTCGCGTAAGTCACGCCCACGCCGACTTCCTTGGCCATCAGCGACGGATTCGTCGTCACCCCATCCAGCACACCCAGCGACGCGGCTTCCTTGATCTCGGCCAGATTGGCGGTGTCGATATACAGGTCCATCTGCAAAGCTCCTTGATGCGCGATCCCTCGCACGCGGTCACTATAGCGACCCCTCACCCGAGGCGTTAGAACACGAATCTCGACTCACCTCTTCTCCGCCACCACCATCAGCATGTGCGGACAGAACCGCCGCACGACTTTCCACGGCTGCTCCACCCACCGCGCCGCCCCCGGCCCGCGTTTCTCCAGCCACGCCGCCAGCTTGTCTGCACCCGCCCCGAACGCATCGCTCCACCCGCGCCGGCAGTCGTATCCATCCAGTTCCAACACGCGCAGCCCCGCGCGCTCGATCTGCCCGCACATCTCCTTCGCCGTGAAGTAGAACTGGTAAAACGCTGCCCCGTCATCCTTTTCTGGCGTCCCACGCTGGCGTCCGCGAGCGATCCGCTCCTGCCGCGCCGTCTCCTCCTCAAATCCACCCAGCGCGGCCCGAATTCGGCGTGCTGGCGAAAAATACGGCACGGTGATGATCGCCCGTCCGCCCACGCGCAGACACCGCGCCGCCTCGCACAACATCATCTCCCGATCGCGCTCTTCGAAGTGCTCCACCACGCCCATCGACAGATACCCCGCGATCGTGCCGTCTCCATACGGCAACGCCCGTACATCCCCCACGACATACGTCCCCTTCTCTGCGCTCACCCCCTCCGTCGGATGCACTCTCCGATTCTCCGCGATCACATTGGCCGCAAAGTCCAATCCCTCCACCTTTTCAACAATCCCCTCATTGAGCAGCATCCGCACCAGATTCCCGTTTCCGCACCCGGCCTCAACGATCATGCCATCTCCTGGGAGCCATTTTGTGAACGCTTCCTTGTACCACCGCGGCAGCGTGTACCCGCGCATCCGGTAGCACGGACTGATCAGCCACGTCTTCTCCCAGAACTCCTGCGTGTTCGCGGCAACACGATACATCACCAGCCGCGCCGCCCTTCCGTTTCTCCCAACGCGTCGAACGATGTTGATCGGCAGCCGCGCCATCCACGCTTCTGCGGCCGCGCGGCGAGCGTCACCTTGCATCTGTGGGGTCTGAGCAGCCACTACTATCTCCGCTGAGGGAATACTCGTAACGGCGGCCGAGGTCATGGTGATAGTGTCGGGATAGCGTGACGGCCGAACTGCGCGAGCAGACCTCTGGACCATAGCCCGCTATCGGCCTGTACAGGCCACCGACACGATCTACGACAAGGACAAGGCGGTTTATCGTTTCCGCTCAGGGTTCTCGCTATTCGACAATCTCCTGCGCAATTCGTGCATCTTCATGTTGAACTCAGTGCGAGTTCACGCCCTCCCTCCATCATGCATACCGTCTCCCCCACGAGCAACTCTCTCGCAAGTGGGGTCCGAGCCACGCTCGGATTGTGGGACTGCGGTTCAACAAATGGTGTGTGCGTCAAAGTGGCCTCGAAAGAGGTCCGAGATCGGTCTTCGCGTAGCTCTCTCGCGGAAGCCGGTTTTCTGATTGCTGCTCTGTACCGCATATGTGAGCGCGTGCCAAAAGTGCGTGCTGGTCTGAACAATCTGGAGGCGGGAGATGACGAGCTCTAGGAGGTTCGCATGGATCGTCGTCTCATTGCTTCAACCGTCGTTGGTACCGCTCTCTCTCTCTCGGTCTTTGCAGGTTCGGCGCACGCCACCCTGTTCAGCTTCGCATCGGATGTGAACAGCAACTCGTTCACGTTCGGCGGCACAGCTGGATCTGCCGGAAATTTCACCCTCTCCGATTTCAGCCGTCCGAACACGTTCAATCTCCTCGTCGATGACAACAACGGCACCGCGCCGACACAGTCCATCGCCGTTGAGTTTCGTGCTGCGCTGACTCTTGGTAGCGGGACAAGCTTCGGCTTGGGCGGATCCCTGTTCCAGCACACCTATCGCGTGCTCGGAACCTTTGGCTTTTACGACACCATGGGCAACGCGTTGCTTACGGTGAACATCGGGCCCAGCGCGGCACTGTTCACGGTGCCCGGCACCCAGTCCACCTGGTCCACCTCGGGCGCGGTCCTCGGTGCTGACTCCTTTGCTGATGTCACTTACACGGCATCGTCCGCGTTCGTTACCGCACTCGGCGGAACGGTCAACGCCGCTCGTTACGGCATCGTCGTCGGCACAAGCGGAACCGGTGCTTCGGCTGGCCCGGATGACTTCGCCTTCAGCTTGAGCGTCATCAACTCCGGCTCGATCGGGGCTACCGTCGCGATCGATCCAACCACCAAGGCACCGACCTCTGCGTGGCGCTCCGAGTCTTCCTATTCGGGCTCGGCGTTCCCCGGCGTGCCGGCTCCCGGTACGGTCGCCCTCGCAGCCATCGGCTTCGGCGTCATCGCTCGTCGTCGCGCCCGCTGATCGAATCTCTCAAACCAACCAAATGGCCCCAATCCGGTCGACCATCCGGATTGGGGCCAGCTCTTTTGTGACATTTGGTGTCCGATCTCGCACGCAGTGTGGCTTGGTGAATCCTTCTGAGTCCCGCCTCATCCCTCCTTCATGGAGGCCTCGGGTTGCACATACACACTTGATTAAGGGGATCCTTGCCTTTTTCTTGGAGATTGATCTATGTTCTCTCGCGCCAGCACCATGTCTCGCAAGCGTCGCTCTTCCGGGGCAATCGCACACGAGCTTGAATCCCTCGAATCCCGCCAGCTTCTGGCTACGTATGCAGTTGCGGACTACATGCCACTGCACGCCGGTGATCAGTGGTCGTACGCGGGATTGCTCAATGGAGCACCGGCCACGGCTGTTGCCACACTGAGCGCAGGCGGAACCATCTCCGGGTTCAACTCCAGCAAACTCACAACCGTTCTCTCCCCCAATAGTGGCGGCCCATCCACGACTGACGCCGCCTATTTCGCGCACACATCGACCGGGCTTCGAGTGCTCCGCCACGATTTGCAGGAGCCCTCGCTAAGTTCCAGCGTCCTTTTCGGAGCGGGAGCTCGGCTTGCAACCGTCAATCTCACCGACGGTGTGACGGTTCACATCCTCAAATCCCTCAGCGGCTCATCGTCCGATGGCCGCGCCTGGTCCGGCCAGTTTGTTGGTGATCTCAATGTTGTCGGCATTGAAAACATCACGGTTGGCGCGGGCTCCTTTGAAGCACTTCGCATCACCCTCAGCGGCACGCTCGACCAGAACGGCACCACCGGCTGGAGCGCGACAGAGCACGTTACAGAAACGCGCTGGTTGGTTCGCGGCGTGGGCGCTGTCCGAGTCGATTTCGCTTCCGCAACCGACTACTCCGACCAGCCCGACCACTCCTTCCGCTACAACATGGGCCTCACCAGCGCCTCGATGCTCACCGGCGTGACCGATTTCCTCGTGCGCGGCAAGGGCGTGGATATCTCCTACGGCGACACATCCCCGAGCGCGTCCGATGGGACGAACTATGCCGGCATCGATGTGGAGACCCAGACCAAGACCCGCGTCTTTGTCATCCGAAACACCTCCGACCATGCCATTACCCTTGCCCCCGGCAACCAGGGTTTCATCACCCTCACCGGCACAAACGTCGACGACTTCGTGGTTGTCCGCCAACCCGCGATGACGCTGCAGCCCGGCCAGTCTACACCCTTCAGTGTTCGCTTCGATCCCTCCGCGCTGGGGTTCCGCTTCGCCACCGTCTCCTTCGCCACTACTCAAACCGGTGCCCAGCCCTTCACCTTCGACATCCGCGGCACGGGCATCCTTGTTGGTCGCATCGAGGTGTATGGCCCGCAGGCCCAGCGTCTGGCCAACGGCGCCCCCGCCAGCATCGGCAACGGCACTGTCTTCGGCTCCGTAAACACCGACGGCAACGCCCGCATCCAGCGGCTCTTCACGCTGGGCAACAACGGCCCCGGCAACCTCGTGCTGACCGCGAACTCACGCGTGGTGATCTCCGGCCTGAACGCGGAAGACTTCACCGTCACGGTGCTTCCCTCTTCCACGATCGGCCATGGCGGTCAGAGCATCTTCAAGATTTCCTTCAACCCCTCTGCGGTTGGCCTCCGCACCGCCATCGCAACCATTTACTCCAACGACAGCCAGAACCTCGCGTTCTCCTTCTCTGTCGCGGGAACCGGCGCGTAACCCGCAGCCGCTTCACCCTTCGCACAAGCAACCACGCAGCTCCCGGTCTGATGGACCCGGAGCTGTGTGTGTTTTTGGCATGCACCATCGGCCCAACGGTGTACCCCGGCGAGGCGACCGTCAGGACCCACTCTCGGCATGAGCAAGCAAAATCTCCGGCACGCGACCGACACGCGGCCGCCCCCCCCCGCTGCATTCAGCATCCCGCAAACCACGCGGCAAGGAAGTCGAAGATGTCCTGCACGTTGATGCCGTTCATGTGATTGACATCCGCGCGTGGGTCGCCCGTGAACCAGGCACCTATGAAGTCGAAGATGTCCGAGACGCTCACGGGTGTAGGCCCGCCGGAGCAGTCAAAGTCGGCCGGGCAGCAGATCGGCTTCCGCCAAAGCACGGCGATCTCCCGCCCGGTCTGCACGCTCACCGCGCTCCCTGCGACATACAGCGCTGCGCCGTCGCGCCAGATGCCGCGTGCATAGGTGTTCCCCCAGCCATCGCCCAGCGCGAGCGAAATATCTTCCCAGGTCGCGGCCGTTGCGTTCCAGATGCTCGCGTGATGCACGTCACCAATCGTCACGTCTCCGGCCTGCCACGGTCCGCTGATGCTCGTCGCCACGGAGGCGGTCGCGTCGGTTGCCGCGAGCGTGGGGTGCAGGTCGATCATTGATGATGCCGTGCCGCGCCACAGCGTCGCGTGCCGCGAACCGCCGATGATCGCGTTGCCCACCTGCACGCCGCCGGAGACGCCCGCACACTCCGAGCGCGTCGCGCCCGGCGGGTGCAGATCCACCGCGCTGCTCGCGCTGCCGCTCCACACCGTCGCGTGCCAGGTGCCGATGGTCGCGTATCCAACCTGTTGGCTGGTATCGCAGGCCACCGCGTGCGAGTGCGTCAAGCCGATCCAGCTGGGCCCGATGGGGTGCAGGTCCGTCCACGCCGCGCCGGGGCCATTCCACATCCCCGCGTGGTCCAGCACGCCGTAGGTGGCAAACCCAACCGAAGTCATCATCCCCGTACCATCGACTTGCACACACAGCGCCAGCGATGCGCTCGCGTTCACGGGGTTCAGATCAAGCCACACCGGCACGCCACCGATCCCGCCACCACCACTGGGCCACATCGCCGCGTGATATGCACCCAAGACCGCCACACCGCCGACCTCCACACTCTTTCGCCCCGCCACCACACCCGAGACCTGCGCAACGCTGAACGCGATGCTCGACGCCGCGCCGGGCGGGTGCAGGTCCACCCAGTTGGCCGCCGTTCCATTCCAAAGTGCGGCGTGATACTGCGTGGCCCCCGTCGTCCCCACCGGCACGAGCACATATCCAACCTGAGCCCCAGGCGCTACCCCACCAGCCGCATCAGGCCCCGCGCCACCCACGCCGCCATTGGCGGAGGAATCCTGCCCCACCGGCCCGAGCACCGTGACCGTCCACTGTCCGCACGCCGCGGTGCCCGCGATGCCGAGCACGGCCGCGCCGAGCATGGCGAGCATTCCCGTGCGCGCAGTGGCGCGCGAAGCTCGTCGGCAAGTAGCAGGGTGCAACGGGGGGGACATCGATCCTCACGTCAAGGGGAGGGGGGGCAGGGAGTGAGTGGGCAGCGGAGCAGATCAGCCGACACGGGGACAGAAACCGCGGACTGACGGACCGGGCCGCGGCGGGGCACGAATGAAACCAGCATGAGCCAAGCATTGTGACGTATTCCCAGCCGGATGGGAAGCCCCAAGAGCCAAGTTCTCGCAAAATGACCTTGAAGAACCCCCCATCCCCCCACTTCAATCCCCGCTTTGGGTATCTGCACACCCTGAGCGACGTTCCCTTCCCGCCCTGACGGCCAGGATGTAGGGGCGCCATGAGGCGTGTGAGGAGGATTGGAACGAGCCGGTTCGAGGAACTTCCCTCAGCCCATCTTCCGTTCGATCACGCTCGCGTCCATGACCCGGACCATGCCGACGATCGCGGGGCTCTCCGGCCCGCGCTCGGGGGCGGCGCTCATGCGGAGGCGCAGCCCCTTCGCCACCGCGGCGCTGATCGGCATTTGCACCGAAATCGGGTGGCCGGTCCGCGCGGCCTCCATGGATATCGCCAGCAGCGTCGTGAGCTCGGGGGTGTCCAGCAGGTCGGACCACTGCGAAAACGGGATCGCTCGTCCGTGCGCTTTGGTCAGCGCCTCGCGAAGGCCCGCATCCCATTGGAACACACCGGTGGCGGGTTCCCAGCGGACCATGCCGATTCCGGCGAGGTCCATCGCCTGCTCGATATTCCGGGTGCGAACGGTGAGTTTGCTGTTGCGGTCGAAGAGTTGGTGGTTCAGCTCGGCCACCTCGGCCTTCACCTGCTTGACGCGCTCGATCTCGGTCTCTTGATCATGCAGCCGCCCGGGCACGCTCAGCACTTGGGGCATCGCCCGAACCAGCGCGATCGCGGTGATGATGGAGACCACCGCCGTCACCAGCTTCATCACGCCCAGCAGCCGATAGGCCGGGTGGTAGAACATGGATGCGTCCAGCGCGTGGGTGATCCCGCAGGAGAGAATGAACGCGGCGAAGAGCCAGACGATTCCGCGCAGCGGAACATCCACGCGGCGCAGGATGAAGTACAAGAGCGCGGTGGGAATCGCCGCGTACGCGCAGAAGATGGCGATGTCCGAGCAGATGTGGAGCCAGCCGAGATTCGCGGGCCAGTATCCACAGACCCAGCGCGGCCGGAACCCCGTGGTGTCCAGCAGATTCGCGAAGAAGGTGGACCAGTCCTCGCTGGGTGCGTGGGGTCCGGGGCCGGCGGAGATCGACTCCACATCACCCGCGTGCGCCGCGCCGGGCGCTTCACCCAGCGCGGCGCACAGCGAGCACCTTGGCAATGATGAGTCGGACATCTGAGTGGGCTCCTGGTGGACGCAGTGGCACTCGGGCTTTTCAACATTATGCCAGAGGATCACGCGTATCCCAAGGGCATCTGCTGGGGTACTGGCTCTGAACTACTTTGGTCTCAGATGAGCACTCCCGCGCTTTGGGGAGGCACGCGGACCTCGAATTTGGGGCCCAGCAGCGACTGCATGGCATACGAAACCGCATCTTTCTCGGTCGCTGGCACCTCACACCACTCGCAACGTTCGAGCGGAAAGCACGCGGAGACATACTCCCGCGCCTCCTGAGTCGTGGCAAACTTTGCCGGTGGACTGATCGAAGTTCCGGCCGCGTTGAAGAACTCGACGGACACGCCCTTGAATCGCTGCTCGCAGAGCACGGCCAGCCGCGCATCGGGATGCACGGCCATCTCGATGTCTCCACGCGCATTGTGGATCAGCTTTGAGTTTGTGCAGATGCAGGTGTAGCAGTGCTTGTGGAACATATTCGGTGACCCTCGGAAGGTTTCGGGTGACTCGGCAAGCAAGCTCGTTCCTTAGGACCACCTTACTTAGAAGTAAAGTGGAAGGACCGTATTTTTCAACTTTCACTCCGGATTCACCGGGCAGGAAAATGTATCCCGGGGGGAATTTCAACCCAAAAGAGGATGGATCGCCAACATATCCGTGTCCGGTCCGTATCATGGGCACGCCCCGGATGCTTGGATCCTTTGATCTGA